>JBIIGV010000103.1:0-9642 GCA_044236265.1 Oligoflexales bacterium | reverse complement strand
CACCTGAGGCGTGCGATACTACAACAGTTGAGTTATCTGTGATGAGCTCAATCGCCTCCTGAGGTGCGACCTGCTTATAGCCATTTTTGTCCATGATCGCTCTGCCGTTTAAATGATAACAATTCAGTGCGAATCCGTGGAGATGAAACCGGTCCCTCATTACTCAGTAGCCACGACAACGATGGATCCTTCAGGATTTCAGCGGCATTGACCGCTCTGCCGTCAATTTGCATATATTGGCTAATGAGTCTTATCCCATGGCTGTAATCTGCGTATCGATAACCGTGCACAAGGCTTAAGGGTTGTATGGGGCGCTTTGGCCCAGTATGCCAACCGTAAATGGCAACCCTGGTTGGTTGAACTTTAAGTTTGTTCGTCACCACAACGTCTTTTTTGTGACCTGCAATAAGCTTTCCGGCACTGAAGCCTCTTAGTTGGCTTTCTATAGTGCTGTTATGCCGCCAAAAGTAGTCGATAGAAACCATGGCCGATCCAGCTTTCATGGGCTTTGGTGTTAGTTTTATGTCGGCTTGCTCGTATATGGCGTCAACCAGCTTGGTTGTTGGAAGAATACAGCTGAAACGATCCGCAATTTTCTGAGCTGTTACAGGGTTCATGGGCACTCGAACGTAATTTTTATCGTTTCCGACTGCTAGATAGTCCGGGCTAACCCAAATCGTCGCGTTTACGACTTTGCGTCCAGGCTGCTGAAGCTGGAGACGAACGGGCCGAAATCGTCGTAAAAAACCAGGGATGTTTCCGCGCTCGATTTCTGTGAGGATGGCTCGCTCGCGAGCTTCGGTTGGTAAATTCTTGATGGCTGTAATGAATGATGATCCAATGGGGGCAGACGCAGGACGATCAGGAATTCTTTTTAAGATGAGATCACCTGATTTTAATTCTACATTGGGCAGTGGCTGAGTTGTCACGCAGGCCGATGCCCATGCGATCAAAACAAAGACGAACATGAATCCTTTAAACATTAAACCCTCGGTTTAAAAAACACCCATCACTAACATGTTCGAAAATAATATCAGAAAGTTAGATCTTTTTCTTGGCAAAAACACGCTAAGGCCCAAACCCAAAGGTTCTGGGCAGTGCAAAGACCTTGGGGTTTCTCGAAAAAAGCACCAATACCCCAGTTATTTTCGTATTTATTAAATTCCTTATGATTGCCTCGACTTGAATCAGATCGAAGAGGGGTCATTTGGAGCTCAAAAAAAACTTTAAATTTCCGATAGTCGACTCAGCTTCCCGGGTCTTGGATCAGTGCATCAAGCCATTGTCGTCATGATGGTGTTTTTTGAGATGCATGACCGCCGCTTCGGAGCCATGTGGAGAGATTATCCATGGTGCATGGGCACAACATGCTAAATATCCAGTTGACTGCGTTAACAATGCTTTTTTCTTTATCGTCGGCTCAAGGTCAAGAGCTGAAACGAGCCATGTCAATTATGGATCTTCAACAGTGGAAGGAAGAGACTCAGCTGACTCTGGGGTCAGACAGCGAGCGACAAACCCACGTCAAGCTCATCAACGTCAATCCCAATGCCAATGGGTCTTATGTGCTGGAGATCAGGTATGGTGGGACATCAAACTCCTACAACTTGATGAATGTGAACCCCGGCGTGCAGACTCTGTCGCTAGATGCAGCCTTCCCACGCGGAATCTCCATCGAGGCACACAATCGTGTGGATCGCTGCGAATTGTGGGACGAGAATGGAGATAGTGTCCTCAAAAAATTTGCCAAATCAGAGAAGCCTTATCAGGCCATTTGTAATGATCGTCTTTACTTGATGGTTTCCGTTGCGGGGCGTTCATCTACAAAAGAAGTCGTTGCAGACTTTTTGCGCCGTAACGTTTGGGAAGGCGAGCAAATTACGACTATAGTCAAGAACACATTTTTCAAAGATGGTTTTTTGCAGGTTTCTGAGGAGTCGCGCTCTGTAGATCCTGCAACACCGCATGTGGCATCCTCTCGTCCTGGACCTGATCCTGCAAAAATTAATAAGTCAGATGCTGGTATTATTTTAAAAGCTACAGCTTTAAATCTGCCACTCAAGGACAAACAAGATGGGATGTTGCCCATTGGCGAGTGGTTTGAATTGCGTTCGAAGCCAGGCGTCTTTGTAAGTCTGATGGAGCCGGGACGTGTAGCCGACGATATCATGAAATCACATCAAAATATCGCAGGTAAACTTGATGATATTGAGCGTAAAGCTTTGGTTATCTCGGTGGCCTATGATTTAAGTCTTTACGACGTAGGTATGATGCTTGGTACTGAGCATCCATCACTTAACTGGTCCATTCGGGCCAATCCATCGGTTCGCCCGAAGGGATGGCTTGGACCCGATGGCTTTGAAAAACGTGACCCAATCGTCAGTCCTGGTATGATACCGCCACACTTAATGTCGAAAGTGGTTTCAACATTCACGTCGGGATTTAAACGTTATCACTCGGCATTCCGTTGGGGGCCACTAGCGCAGGTGAATCGTGGAAGTCATTACGGATTTATCGAAAACGGAGTCACTCATAGCCGTCTTAATCCTGGCTTGGCCACAATCACTATTGACGTCGCAGGCCAACTAGACATGAAAACCTGGACGGAAGCAGATGATGCATCGCTTTCAAGCCTTCGCCATGCTCGTCAAAACGGTGTGCCAATTGTCGAGTGGGATGAAAATTCCCGCATGGGTGTACCTGGCTCTCTGGTTGCCAACTGGGGTCAGGGGAACTGGTCAGGATCTGACAGTAAGACCATGCGAGCCTTGCGCGCGGGTATTTGCCTGCAGGAGACAAGTGGACGGCGTTATTTGATTTACGGATATTTCACGAGTGTCACGCCAGCTGCCATGGCGCGGGTCTTTCAGTCCTATGGATGCCGTTATGCGATGCACCTAGATATGAATGCTCTGGAACATACTTATTTGGCAGTTTATGATCGAGATGGATCAGGTTCGACGACTTATTATTTGGATGAAGGTATGAAGGTGCTAGATGAGTCAGGTGTCGGCGTATATGTACCGCGATTCGTGGGAATGCCAGACAATCGTGACTTCTTCTACCTCTTGCCGAAAGCTCCGATTGTTCAGGATGGGATTAAATGATGCGAGCGGTAAGAGCTCCGGTGTTTTTGCTTTTGGTTGAATGGCTATCCGCTAACTGTTTAGCTGGATCTGCATCAGGCCCGGTGCCTCCAGCATTGCTTGAGCAAAACAACCGCATGTTTGAACGCATGCAGTCTGAGCTTGGTTATTCGCCAAGCGAGATTTCCGAAATGAAAGCCATATTCCAGCGTTCTGGATTCATGGGTCAGGGGAATCCAAGTGTTACCAAGCATCCCGCAACGCCAGAGGAGTGCCAGCAAAAGTTAAAGCAAGCGGGTGTCAGCCATGAAAACCAATCTTTTACGAAGATTTGTGGCTCCAAATATATGGCTCCACTTTATGATCCAGCCAAAGGCGAGAGGCCGGAAGACGCAAAAGCCTGTATTGACCAATTTGAGTTTCCGAATATTCCCTGTGACTATCCAGTGGTATGGGTCCGCGCTAAGGAGGCGCAAGAGATCTGTGCAGCCGTTGGCAAGCGAATGTGTGATGCTCACGAGTGGGAAGGTGCTTGTGATGGGCGGCTGACTCCACCTGATTATGATTTTGCAGGTGTTAAAGGTATGGGCGATAACGACGCAGTTAAGAAAATGCGTTTTGCTCACAATAAAAAAACATCGCCGGAAAAGCGCTGGGCTTTTGGTCCTGAAGATAAAAAAGGAATTTGCGCCATGAACAGCACTAAAGACGCAGCTTGTAATGGCGGAAATTGGCGCAACTGTGGATCTAATACATATCCTGCTGGGATGTTCCCAGAGTGCCGCAGTCCATTAGGAGTCTATGATCAGCATGGAAATGCTGCAGAGCACATGAACCTGCCTCTTGCTGAGGATCAAATGACTAGTCGTGGATCGACAAAGCTCGGTGTCACTGAGATGAAAGGGAGCTGGTTTATATTTGACAAGTTTAAGGCTCATCCTGATTGGTGTCGTTGGCGCGCGCCTTATTGGCATGGAGACAAAGTTATGAGTGCCAATAGTCATCACAATTATCACTTGGGATTTCGCTGCTGTAAAACATTGCCCTCGAAGTAGGTTTTATGCGGTTGCGACTTTTTAAATGGACAGTTTGGTTCCTAGCTCTGGAAGGTTCTCGACTGAGTGCCGGGACATCATTTCAATTATCAACTAAATGCCCAGCAACGGGGCTATATCAAGACGAGTTAGGATTTTGCCGACCTGTGGTCCCTTACTCTGAGGTCAATGGGGCATACCATGGACTTTGGAAGCTTGAAGGTCGTCAAATTAAACTCCTGCCCCAAAAGATAGACTTGGGCCGGCTGTTATTTTTTGATCCGATTCTTTCTCGCGATCAGAAAACGGCTTGCTCAAGCTGCCACGATCCAAGCAAAGCGTTTTCAGGTGTTCGCGAAAATCTACGAAGTGCTCCCGGGCTGGTTAATCTGGCCTATAATCCAAAATTTTTTTGGGATGGACGAGCGCACAGTGCATCCGAGCAGATCAAGTCACCAATGATTTCGCCGCTTGAAATGGGCAATGATAGCTTGGACTCGGCTTTGAATCGAATCAATGCGTCTGCCGAGTATCAAAGACTCTTTGCAAGTATTCGCCCTCCAAAAGATAAATTAAAACCGATTTCCTGGATGGAGCTCGTAGACGCGCTGGACAGTTTTCAAAAGTCACTAATTTCGTTTACAGCGCCCTACGATCGTTATGTCCTGGGTGATCATGAAGCAATGAGTGCAGATCAGGTTCGCGGCATGACGTTGTTTCGCTCATTTGCGACCCGTTGCGCCGAGTGCCACACGCCGCCGCTATTTACCAATCATCAGATCCTCACCGTAGGTGCGCCAGGAGAGTCGCGCGCTTTTAAGGTGCCCACACTCAGACAAATTGCAAAGACCGCCCCTTATATGCATCGTGGGGCCTTCGCAAGTTTGGCTGAGGTGGTGAGTTTCTACAATGCGGGTGGTGGTAGATCTGGATTGGGTATCTCCGGTCGAGACACTCATTGGCATGTGCGGCCGATTGGACTCAGTCGTGAGGAGGAATCCGATTTGGTGGCGTTTTTACATGCATTAACGGATGATAGTTGGAAGGTTGAAGTTCCAGAAAAAGTACCCTCTGGGCTATTGTCAGTGAAAGGTTTGTAAGGAGATGGCTATGAATAAGTTTTCAATTATCGTTGCAGCTTTTGTTTTTGCAGAGGCTGTCGAGGCCGCCGAATGGCGTGTGGCGAATGGTGAAAAAATTCAGGACGCTATAACCAAATCTAGCCCCGGTGACACGATCTTTATCGAGCCGGGGATTTACCACGAGAATCTTGTGGTGGATAAAGCCAACCTTAAATTGAGTGGTGTTGTTAAGGCAGGTCAGTGGCCGATACTCGACGGTAAAGGGACACTCAATGACGGAATCATCGCATCTGGCTCCGGGTTTTCGGTCGAGTGGTTACATATCAGAAATTATAAAGCTAACGGTGTGACGACGCAGGCGGCCGACAACGTCATCATGCGCCATCTCATCGTGGAGAAGACCGGTATCTACGGCATTTATCCGACGTTGGGACGTAACGTGGTCGTCGAGGATAATGTCACGTTTGGCATTGCTGATGCAGGGATTTATATTGGTATGTGCCAGCACACAGATGTCAGGCGTAATGAGGCCTATGATAATGTGGCAGGGATTGAAGCAGAGAACTCCCATGACGTTCTCATCGAGAATAACTACGTATACCGAAACACGAGCGGGATTTTGGCGTTCACGCTGCCCGAGTTGCCCAAAAAATCCAGCGGCAATATTATTATCCGGAATAACTTGATCGCTAATAACAACATCATGAACTTTGGTGCTAAGGGATCAATCGTTGCGAGCGTTCCGCCAGGATCAGGCGTGATAGTTCTTGCTGCCGATGATGTTGTTTTTGAAAACAACACGATTCGTGATAACTCGTTGGCGGGAATCATTGTCGCACACCATGGCGCAATTCCTCACATGGCAAAAGACCCTGAGGTAGAGCCGAATCCAGACCGCGTAAAAATTCTCAATAATTTATTTATCAATAATGGTCGCAAAAGTTTCAGTGATTTGGTGATTTGGGGCCGTTATCTCGTCAAGCAGGTGATCAGTACGGGTATTCCTGAGGGTGCAGATGAAGGCGTCGTCCCTCGCGGAGGCGATGTTGTAGGCACAAAAGCTGGCACTGGGCTCTGTATCAAGAATCCTGATGGATTGAAGCTTCGCGATACGGAGCATTTTTCAAAATGTGATGACGGCGATGCCTCCGGCTCCATGTCCACAATGCTTGTTGCCCAGGATAAACTTCCTGAAGTCAAGTCGGATAATCTTGGTGAGCAAACCTATGCAGCAATTTGCGCAGGCTGTCACGCGATGAACTATCAATTGATCGGACCACCCGTAAAAGAGATTCAAGCGAAGTATAAAGGCAATCCAGAGGGCATTGTGAACTTTGCTCGTGCTCCCGTGAAAGTCCGTAGTGGCTTCCCTCAGATGCCTCCACAGGCTTATTTGGGTGACCAGAAGTTGCGTGCGGTGGCGGAATACATTCTGCTGAAGAAGTAAAAATTGAGCGGCTACGAATTTAGTTCGAGGGGTTGACCGTTTCCTGCGGATTCAGCTACGCTTTTAGATCAATGTTGTACAAAAATTGTACGCGTCGAGTTTAGTTGATAGCATTTCGTTTCACTATGAACAGCATGCGGCACTTGTGTTTGGCAAGGATCATATCCTTGAGCCGACGACCGGGTCTGTGACGTTTGTGCAGTTTTTTGGTTCAAGTTTGGCCGCAAACCCACATCTTCATATGATGTTTTTGGATGGTGTGTTTGCGAGTCGCAAAGAACGGCCTTAAGTTTTTTGAGCAATCGGTACTTAGCCAGGAATCGATGTTTGATGTGCTTGAGATGATTTATTTAAGGCTTGAGAAACTGTTTGTAAAGAAGGGGTATGTCACTGCATCAGGTGAGACAAGTGAGCCTGAGGATATTGACAGTGACGTGCCGATGCCATTTCGCCCGCGTGCTCCAAAGGCATACCGTCGCAAGGGACGCCTTCTGGCAAATCCGTTATTTCAGTATCCAGATCCTGATATGATGTCGGTGCAGGGCTGGCTTAACGTGCGATACAAATGGTTCTCCTTGCACGCTGCAGTAGCGATCGAGGGTGCAAATCGCTCAGGTCTAAGGCAATTGTTTCATTATGGTGCCAGGTCATCTGTGAATCTGTCGCTTCTTAGCTATGTGACACCAGATGATCCGGATCAAGGCTCCAGCGAGCTGGCGGAGCTGGATCGAGCTCGAACTCAAACTTAAGAGAAAATGGAACGACGGCACGGAGTCTTTAGTCTTCACGCAACGTGATTTCGTAGAGCGCTTGGCTGGAGTTATTCCACCTGCCTGGTTTAACCTAACCAGATTTCACGCGTATTTGCCCCAAATCACGCGTGGCGAGAGTTTGTGGTACCCGGTCCAAAGACGAAACGAACTTGCCCAGCCTTTGATGAGCCTAACGACTCTGATCCACCACCAACCGGCAAACCCTCAACTGGACGAGCACCCGCAGAGTTTTGGATTCCATGGGCTGAGCTTCTTCGCAGAACGGTCGGCGTGGATCCCGAGATCTGTATCTGCGGCGCAAGAATGATTGTGGATGATGCAATCACCGACGGCGAAAAGATTGCTGAGACACTGGCAAGACTAGGTATCGTTTCAACGGGTCCTCCAAAGAGACGGCAATCCACCGGAGAGCTTGATTATGTATATGATGTGTAAATGCAGGTGCTCAGGGCTCCGGCCATGGGGAGTGCGGCCAAGTGGCTGTTTGTCGAGACTAGAGGCTAAGTTTTGCGGCGGATATGGAGTGGTCAGGTCGATATTTTTGGTTCGTAGACGTGGGCCCGTGAAGTAGAATGACACCATGTCGGGTTAAATGAGTAGACAAGATGTCCGGAAAATGTCGATTTTGTTTATTGTTTTTCCTAGCTTCCGCACGTTACTTTCCCGCAAGACGCAAAGATAGATAAAAAGTATTACAGCTTTGCGGCAAATAAGAAAATAACATGCTCAAATTCCGGCTGTGTAAGTGACTGATGGTTCATGGACGATCACCATCGTCCTGGTGTGTAATAGTAAGTCATCCTAGTGACACCGGCCCAACAAGTACCAGTAATTTTAGCAATCCATTGACAAAAGTTGCTGGTACTTGTATAAGTATTTCATGGCACATGAACGCAAAAGACATATCTTCGATATTATCCAAAAACGGGCAAAACTTTGGCCTGTTGTTGGAATTCTCGGTCCGCGCCAATGCGGTAAAAGCACGCTTTTAAGGCATCAATTAAAAAACGGGACCTACATCACTCTTGATTCGCCATCAACACGGCGAGCTGCCGAAAAAGCCCCTGAGCTCTTTATCAGGGATGCGTTGTCAGAGAGCCCGAAATTAACCATTGATGAAATTCAAAAGGCGCCCGACTTATTCGATACAATCAAATTACTGGTCGACGAGCATCGCCGGCCTGGGACCTTTTTTATATCTGGTTCGACGCAATTCTCAACAAAGGTGGGCATTCGAGAGTCTCTGACAGGGCGCATTGGACTCCAGCGCCTGTATCCATTGACGAGCGCGGAGTTAAATTCAGTTCCGTTTCGTAAACCACTTGTTGAGTTGGCGCATGAGAAACCCCGTCGTGGGTCGTCTTTATCAAACGCGGAGGTTTTGAAATGCGCCCGACTTGGAGGTATGCCCGGACACTGCTTTCTAAGAAGCGAGCGGGAGCGGCAAGACTACCTTCGCGGCTGGCTCGAAACCACCTGCTACCGCGATTCCATTCAAATATTAAAAGCCAAACCACAGCCTGCGCTGCTCGATCAAATTTTTCGTTTTCTAGCTGTGAATCCATTTACGGACATCGCGGAAATTTCCACGACCATTGGTGAGGACGCTCGTCGAATTCGTAGTCATGTTGAGATACTTGAGGATCTTTTTGTGATATCACGAATAGATCCCTCAGTTCTCGGCGCGGGAAAACCAAAATTTTTTGTTAGTGACAGCGGCTTCGGGTGCACACTTGGCGCGAGTGATTTGAACACATTGAAAATATGGTTCGCCAATGAATTACTTGCTCAGTTTGAATACTCCGGAGAAAACAAATTAAGACTCGAATACTTCAGGAGCAAAAACAAATCCGTCTTAGATTTCATTTTGCCGGAATATCAGATTGCTTTTTTAATTTCCGACGAAGAGCATTGTCACGAATATACGTTGCGGGCTCCGATTTCATTCGCCAAAAATCATCCAACATGGCGCGTTTTCGTTGTTAGCCCCACGTCATCGGCTTATAAAGTTCATGAACGCGTGCAAGTTTTGCCGTGGTCAAGTCTCTGCTGATTGATGTTCCCCGTCAAAACTGAACTTTCCCGTCCCATGAGGATCCTTTATTCTGCCTGGCCGCCCAATTCAGAGAGTCTTTCTCTAATTTTCGCGGCCGCGGTCTACAGGAGATTGGTCATTTAGTCCTGCGCCACACTTCAGTTTGAGATGCTGTTCTATCTTGT
>JBIIGV010000053.1:0-19059 GCA_044236265.1 Oligoflexales bacterium | reverse complement strand
CGAAAATAATGAACAAATTGTAACAGACCAACCCCGTAATGCCGGCTCTCATCAGCAAGCTAGATGCCGACTGATTGTAGTCGTCGATAAACTGCTGCTCTAGGTTTTTAGAGTCATGTTTAACTTGAGAATCCACCCACGTCCCCCCACCTCCAAGACCCTCCCCTTTTCGGTCACTCCTTTGGTCCGTAAAGCCCACCGGCGCGCATTGGGATAGCCCATTCTGCGCTGGCCAAGTAACTAACTGTTTTTATTGACTTAACTTAAAATGAGGATTCTATAATTCTATTGAAATTTTATCCATTCTAAGGTAACTACCCCCTCCAAACGATGAACGGGGCCTAAAAATTGTGGATTTAAGAGACGAAAAACAAAACATGAGTACCGGTGTTTCACCTGAAACTTCGGTGCAGAAACCCGCGAGCAAGGTTGGTGCTCTCAACCTTTCGCGAATGGATTGGCTCACTTATTTTTCTCAAGAAAAAATGCCCGGGTTTCGTGCGACGCAAACCGCTGATTGGGTCTTTAAACACCTGCTGCCAAACCCCGAACAAATGACAAATGTTTCAAAGGACATTCGCAGCCGTATTGCGGATAACTTTGACTGGTCTCTGCCAGAGATTGTAAGTGCACTGGACTCTCAAGATGGGTCCACCAAACTTTTACTTAAGACTCCCAATGGCCAATACATCGAATCCGTTATTCTGCGTTACGAAGGCCGCGTAAGCCTCTGTGTATCCAGTCAGGTTGGCTGCAAAATGGCTTGTAGTTTTTGTCAAACTGGCAAACTAGGATTTTTCCGCCATCTGACAACTCACGAAATACTTTCGCAATACATGATCGCGGCGCAGATCGTTCGTAACGACGGACGCCGCTTGTCACACGTTGTATTTATGGGCATGGGAGAACCGCTCGACAACTATGATAACGTTGTCAAAGCGGTTAACATTCTAGTATCTCCAGATGGGTTTGGCCTATCTGCGCGCCATGTCACCGTCTCAACATCAGGCATCGTCCCCCGCATTCGTGACCTCGCGCGCGACGCACGCTGCGCGTTAGCTGTATCTTTGCATGCAGCCCGTGACGAATTGCGCAAGGAAATCATGCCGATTAATCGCCGGTGGCCTCTTGCTGACCTAAAATCAGCTCTCTTGGACTACCAACGCGAGACCGGTGACAAAATTACATTTGAATATATTTTGATCCGCGACAAAAATTGCGGTCTTCGCGAAGCAAAAGATCTTATGAAGTTTTTGCATGGATTTAAGGCCAAGGTGAATCTGATTCCTTTTAATGCACATCCCGGCATGCCTTATGATCGCCCGTCGGATGATGAAATTCGCGCCTTCCAGGTTTACCTTGCAGAACGCTCCATAGCAGCCCCAGTGCGCTACAGTAAAGGCCTTGATGTCAGCGGAGCTTGCGGACAGCTTGCTGCCAAGACCCAGGAAAGTTTACACATGGCTCCTCAGCGTAAAAACGTCGTGGCGCCAAAAAACTCGAACCTTCTTGCCTAAACTTCCTATTATTTGGTACAACTTAGTGAATCATCACAAAGGTTTACCATGTTCCATCACTGGACATTTTCTCATCCAGGAGCCCAGACTGAAGGGCGTGCGCCGCGCTACGAAGCCGACATGCGCGTTTGCGTAACCATACCTTTCGAATCCTGGCAATTACTTTGGACCCTCAGGTCCGTCAACATCTCCAACACGGGCGTGCTGGCAGCATTTGATGTTCATAATCCTGAAACCGGTCAGAAGGCCATGGATCTGGACACATTGCTCGATGCGCAGCCAGACGTCATGATTCAAATTGATGCCGCCAGTGATGATTTCTGCGCTCCTGCGATCCAAGCGCGCATGACTCGTAAAACAAAAAAGCCGTGGGGACTTGAGGTTGCTTTTCAGTTCACTCAGGAGAACGAACACCTTGCACACCTTGTCGCAAGCCTAGAAAGTGGCAGCATTCGGCCGAGGCGCCCGAATTAAAAGCCGACTTTATAAATCATGAGCGAGTATTGATGCTCGCAGCCATGGAGATACCTGGTGCATGCCCAATAGACCAACCAAAAAAGCAGAGGCCACACTCGATAGCATGCGCAAAGTCTTCTCCATTCCGGAGAATGAAGACTCTACGCTCATGCGCATCGAGCGAGAGATTAGCCAAAACCTACTTGGATTTTTGCGGGATCATATCGTGGCAGGCGAGATGGAGCCGGCCGAAATCGAACGCGATTTTAAGAACATTAACATCCCTGAAGAGCCGATGTTCGTACACGAACAAGCGAAGTTTCTGATGGATAAAGTGGTTAGCCAGTCCGTGCACACAGCGGCACCAAGTTTTATTGGTCACATGACCTCAAGCATGCCCTACTTCATGCTCCCACTAGCCAAGATCATGATTGCGCTCAATCAAAACACGGTCAAAATTGAAACATCAAAAGCCTTCACTCCACTTGAAAGCCAAGTCGTTGGTATGCTGCACAAACTGGTATATCACCGCGATGAGGCCTACTACGACAAGTGGACGCATGACCGCCGGCATGCTCTGGGAGTCTTTTGTTCTGGTGGTACAATTGCCAATGTGACAGCACTCTGGGTTGCGCGCAATAGACTGCTAGCTCCAAAAGGGGATTTCAAAAGTATCTTCGAGCATGGATTAGCGGCAGGATTGACCGCTCATGGCCTCAATGGCTTAGCTATATTAGTCTCACGTCGTGGGCACTACTCCCTGAAGAAAGCCGCAGATTTACTTGGCATTGGTCGAGCCAATTTGATCGCTATCGAGACTGATGAGCACAACAAGATCATTCCCACAAAACTTGAAGCACGCATCAAAGAGCTCCAGTCACGAAACGTTGGTGTACTTGCTGTTGTAGGCGTAGCGGGAACCACCGAGACCGGTAACGTTGACCCTCTCGAGGAACTGGCAAACATCTGCGAAAGCCATCGCATCCATTTCCACGTTGACGGCGCCTGGGGCGCTCCAACACTGTTCTCCGATCGCCACCGGCATTTACTCAAAGGCATCGAAAGAGCCGATAGTGTAACGATCGACGCTCACAAGCAGCTCTATGTCCCTATGGGCGCAGGTCTTTGCTTATTTAGGTCTGAAACGGCACTCGATGCCATTGAGACGAATGCGCAGTACATTATTCGCCGCGGTTCTCGAGACATCGGTAAACATACGCTAGAAGGCTCACGTCCGGGTATGGCCATGCTGGTGCACTCAGGACTTCGGATTCTTGGCCGGAAAGGCTACGAACTTCTGATTGATGTGGGTATTGGCAAGGCGGCGCAATTTGCTCGCATGATTCAAAATACTCCAGATTTCGAGCTCACGACCGAACCAGAACTGAATATTTTAACTTACCGCTATGTACCTCAATCGCTGCGGCAACAGCTTAAAACTATATCTTCAGATCAGAAATCCAAGGTCAATGATCTATTAAGTGAGTTAACTGTAAATATCCAAAAAACACAGCGTGACCGAGGTCAAACATTCGTATCCCGCACTACGTTTGAGATTGCGTCCCATAACGATCAAGCATTGACCGTGTTCCGTGTTGTCTTAGCGAATCCCCTCACCACGCGGCAGGTTTTCATCGACGTTCTGGAAGAACAAAGAACGATTGCCGTTGAAGAAATGGCAAAGATGAATTTTGCAGCTGAACTGAAAAAAATTATCGATTAAACTATGCTTAGATCAATCATTCAGGAGGATCTTATGGTGATTAAATCCTTGGTTTTGGCGCTCAGCTTACTTGTCGTGACATCATGCGTCACAAAAACTGAAACCACAGATCGCCCTGCAAGCGCTGCACCTCCAGAAGCAGTAGCGCCACAGGATCAGGATCCGTTAGTAGACCCTGAGATCATGACGGATCGACCCATAGAGGAAACAACGTTAGACTCTGACGTTCCCAAAAAGCCCGCCAAAGCCAAAAAGAAAAGCTCGGCCAAAAAAGCTCCTGCCAAAAAATCAAAATAAAAAACGCCCCGTTAAGGGGCGGTTTAATTTTACAAGAATTCAGGGTTTTATTTTCGTGTGAAATGCGACCCGTCACACATGTTTTCCAATCGCTCTCTGGATTGGTCGTCTTATGATCATGAAGACAATTCCAGTCGCTACTCCCATCACAGTCAGGATCCCAAAAAAGTTTTCTTTGGGCATCTTGTCGTAAAGTGTTCCGATCAAGCCTGTTGCATAGTTTCCAAAGAAGCTTGATAAAAACCACATACCCATCATCATACTTAAGATTGACTTTGGAGCTACTTTGGTAACAAGAGACAAACCTATCGGTGATAAGTAGAGTTCTCCAATTGTAAAGATAAGTACCGTAGCTAGCAGCCACAAAACTGAGCCTCGCTCATCTCCAGGCATCATCATCGATGCAAGAATCATCAGAATATAAGCACTACCGCAAAGAATGCAGCCGATACCCATCTTCGTCACACTTGATGGCTCTCTTCCAGATTTGTTCTGCCATGCCCAAAATATGTTGAGTACAGGCGCCAACATGAAAATCATCGCGGGGTTAAATGATTGAAACCAGGTTGATGGCATGTCAAAACCAGCAATATTCCAGTTTATCTTCGTGTCCGCCCAAATCTGCAGTGTGTTACCCTGTTGCTCATAGATAGCCCAGAACATGATATTGAGCGCACAAAGTACTGCCAAAGCAGCAACAGCCGACCATTCTTGTCTAGTTAAAGGACCCGAATCGACAGACTCAAGGCTGTGACGCGTGTCCCGCGGCAGCAATCCTGATCCCAGCCAGTAGATCACAAGACCTAAGAGCATCCCGACGCCCGCTGCTCCGAATCCCCAATGCCAGCCCCACTTCTGCCCCAGGGTGCCGCATACGAGCGGTGATAAAAACGCCCCAAGATTGATTCCCATATAGAAGATCGTAAACGCCGAATCCCGACGCGGATCACCCTCTGGGTACAAGTTTCCGACTTGAGTTGAGATATTTGGCTTGAACGCACCGTTACCAAAAATCAAAAACGCTAAAGCCAGCAGAAAACACTGCTCACTAGCCATCAAGAAGTGGCCTATAGCCATTAGTATTCCACCTAAATAAACAGTCCTGTATTGCCCCCAAAGGCGATCAGCAAGTAATCCACCAAAAAACGGAGTGAAATAAACCAAACCCGTATAAAGACCGTAGATGTGCGAGCTCATTTGCTGAACGGTCTGCACTCCGAAAATGGCAGTGATCTGCGCTTCCAATGCCGAGTAACCGAAAACTTCTGCAGCCCTGGTCGGATCCGTCAGTAAGTATTGTGTCATGTACAAAACTAGAAGTGCACGCATCCCGTAAAACGAAAAACGCTCCCACATTTCAGTAAAGAACAAAACAAAAAGTCCCGCTGGATGTCCTAGAAAATTTTTCTCTCTAAGTCGGTTAGTCAGTGCGTCGCGAAGCAAGGTGCTACCCCCGATTAATTTAAAAAGACTTACAAAGCCACAAGAGCACCCCTGATATCACAGGGGTAAAAGGTTGGCTACACGTAACAAATTTTGCGACGTTGCGAAGTCTGCCTTGGCAGACCAACAGAAAGGAGCGACCAAACAACCCAATGCCCCGGTCAAACTGACCGCAAATCGAAAAGGATCGCCAAACACTAAGGCTTAAGTCAGTTTTGATAGCGCAGCAAAAACACCATCTCTACCGATCAACTGCTCATAAGTCCCCGACTCAACAATAACCCCCTGATTCATGACCAAAATCATATCTGCGTTACGAATGGTCGACAGCCGGTGTGCGATGATAAGTACCGTTCGCCCCTTGCGAATCGTCTCCATAGACTCCTGAATAAGACGTTCGGTTTCATTGTCCACGGCCGACGTGGCCTCATCAAGAATAAGAACTGGTGGATTTTTAATCAGCGCACGAGCCAAACCAATGCGCTGCTTTTGGCCACCGGATAGACGCTGACCACGCTCCCCGACCACGGTCTGATAGCCTTGAGGCAACGCTTCAATAAATTCAGCTGCGGCGGCAAGCTCTGCCGCGCGCCGAATTTCGACGTCAGAAACGCCCGCCATTCCATACGAGATATTTGCAGCAATCGTATCGCTGAATAGGAAGACGTCCTGACTCACAAATCCGATAGCCCGACGAAGATCTGCCACTCTTAGATCCGCTATATCCCGACCATCGAGCAAAATAGACCCACCACTTGGCTCATGAAACCGAAGCAAAAGCTTGGCCACGGAACTTTTGCCGGAGCCGGTTGTCCCGACTAGAGCCACGGTACTGCCTGACGGGACCTCAAAGGAGAGACCATCAAACAACCTATCTCGATCTTTGTAGGAAAATCGGACCTGACGGAAGGCAATCTCCCCTCTCACGGATGCCATATCAAGTGACGCATCCCCTCTCTCAACACGAACAGGAACCCGCAATAAATCCATGACTCGGTCACAGGAGGCCATTGCCCGTTGATAAAGGTCAACGGTTTGCCCGAGGCTTGTGAAGGGCCATAGCAGACGTTGCGTCAAAAACACGAGAATACCGAAACTTCCCACCGGAAGCTCGCCACGAATGGCTTTAATGCCCGCTAATATTAGGGTTGCAACAAAGCCGGATAAGACCGCCATGCGAATAATGGGCGTAAATGCCGAGTTTAGCTTGATGGCTGATTTGTTCGCGCCAACGTAGTCATTGGATAGGCCTGCGACCGTTTTTGCTTCTGCTGTCTCGGCTGCAAAGGCTTTAATTGTGGCAATTCCAGAAATATTGCTCGTCAGGCGAGCGCCAATCTTGGCAGCCTTCTCACGAACATCGGCATAGAGTGGCTCGGCTAACTTCTTATAACGGCTAGCGCCCCAAATAATCAGGGGAATGGGAAGTATTGCGACACAGGCAACATCGGGAGCTATATAAAAGAAAACAGCGCCGATAAAGATCACTGCAGATGCTACCTGCAATATGCTATTTGCACCGACATTTAGAAAACGTTCGAGCTGATTGATATCATCGTTAAGAATCGAAACTAGCTGTCCAGAGTGCCGTTCATCAAACCAGTCCATATCTAGAGACTGCAGATGGCGGTATGCATCGAGTCGTAAATCATGTTGCACCAATTGAGCCAAGTTTTGCCAATGCACCCCGTAGAGATACTCAAAGAGGGATTCACATATCCAAATCACAAGCGTCAAGCCAGCTAACGCGACAATTTGAACGATGGGGCTTTGTACGCCCAAATGTGCCAAAAATGAGGTTTCCCGGCGAACTACAACGTCGATCGCCACGCCGATCAAAATCTCTGGCATCACATCAAAAAACTTGTTCAATACACTGTACAAGCTGGCACGTATGGCCATTGCGCGGTAATTTTTGCTATAACTAAAGAGCCGGCTGAGCGGGGACGCGGCGTGTGCTTGATCGTGTTTCAACATAACATCTGACATAAAACCCTCGAGCTTAACTCGCACCATGATAAACCCGCATCATTGAACCGTCTACGCCAACCCCACACAATAAGGAACTCGCCCATGAAAATCTTGATCACAGGAGCCACTGGTTTAATTGGCAATCATTTGGGCATTGAGTTGGCAAGGTCAGGTCACGCCCTCACAGCCTTGACACGCTCTGGACGCTCCGTTGAGTTGTCATTTCCAGCTCGTTGTATTGCTTGGGATCACAAGACGCAAGTCGCTAAAGACACGTTAGACCCCAAGTCTGAGGGGTTTGATGTCGTGATCCACCTCGCTGGAGAACCCGTGGCCCAGCGTTGGACCAGGAAATCAAAGCAACGCATCTACGACTCCCGCGTCAACTCGACAAAGCAACTGATCTCATCTGTGCAGAGCCTGTCGAAAAAACCAAGTCTTTGGATTAACGCATCGGCAATAGGTATTTACGGTCCATCGCCTGACAACGTATCGGCTAAAACAGGATTTAACGAGTCATCACCAGCGGGCACTGGATTTCTAGCAGACGTCTGCCGGGATTGGGAGGCTGCAGCCAGTGCTAATGATCCGGGTATCCGTAAAGTGTTCGCCCGATTTGGTGTTGTCTTGTCAGGTGACAGTGGAGCGCTCCCGGAGATGATGAATCCATTTTATTATGGCGTCGGCGGCCCTATTGGCAGCGGCAAGCAAATGATGAGTTGGATCCACATCAAAGACGCTGTGCGCGCCATCATTCACTGCATCGACACGCCAAGCATGCAAGGACCTGTTAACCTGGTGGCTTCTGAACCCGTCTCCAACGCAACATTTAGCAAGCATCTTGGAAAGTCCATGAAGATGCCGTCAGCCATGCCCGTGCCGCCTTTGGCCTTGAAGCTTGCCTTTGGAGAAATGAGCAGCATACTGACCGCCAGTTCTGCCGTTATCCCACAGAAACTTATTGAAAGCGGATTTAAGTTTCAATTCGCTGACCCCGAAAATGCCTTGCTGGATTTAATTGACCAGAAACTTCCGCGTGGAGCGCGCGTTTTTACAGCCAGACAATGGCTTCCAGGAACACCTGAAGATAATTTTCCGTTCTTTTCAGCTGCAGAAAATCTGGAAAAGATAACACCCCCATGGCTTAACTTTCGCATAACCAAGAAGTCCTCAGACGAAATGAAGTCAGGGTTGCTGATCGACTACCGGCTAAGGATCAAGGGTATGCCCGTCTCCTGGCGCACACGAATTGAAGACTGGGATCCGCCACGAAAATTTGTAGACACCCAGCTCAAAGGTCCCTACCGCATCTGGCATCATACACATTCATTTGAACCCCTGGCAGGCGGCACTCTTATGACGGACCGCGTGATCTACAAGATGTATGTCTGGCCTCTGGGAGATGTCGCGTTACCTATGGTCAAAAACGACGTAAAGACCATATTTGCCTTCAGGAGAAAGACCCTGGAAAAGCTTGGACCATCCGGTACGGTTTGATCTTTTATACATAAAAATATGCCGGGATCATGACTACCGCGTACACATAAGTTAAAATATAGGTGAACTCTGCAACCAAAAGAGGATTTTACCTATGTCTTTTAAAAAGTGGTGCGTGCGAAACCTGATCGCGATAGCTCTAATTTCTCCTTCTGCAATGTCTTCCGCTCAACCTGCAGCAAAACGAGACATTGCACCTGACATAACGATTGACTTAGTCGTAGACAATGCTGAAAAAGCGTCGGTCAGCGCTGATAAAATTGTCAAAAATAATGGTGGGAAAATTGAAAAACGCCAAATTTGGAGAGACCAATACAACAATCAAACGGCAACTTATATAATCGTCGCCGCTCCAAATGCTGTGGATGACATGATGGAGAAATTTCGCCAACTCGGAAGTGTGCGCGGCGAGAACTCTGAAGTTAATGCAGATCTCACATCCGTCCGAATTAAGCTTTCTATGGCCGATCAACGAAACGAAAACTTCGCCGATTCACGAAGCCAAGGACGTCTTTTTGCCGGCGTTGCTGCAGCAAACTTGAACCTCAACCTCAGCAACGATAAAAGTCGCAGCATGTCAGGAGCTGGAATCACTCTTAGTCCGAGAGGTCAGTGGGCACAGCTATCCATCATTTTGCTGAAGGAAACGAAAAAGGAGTCTGGAAACGAAACCAGTGCATCCGCCACAGCCAAAGAGCCAAACTCTTCAGGCTCATCGATCGTTCTGATAGGACACAACTTCTACTCATCAATTTTTGGCGGTGGCTACCGCTCCTTTGCCAATCCATATGCAGGCCTCACCTACGGATACTCACGGCTATTCAGTCGCTCTCTGTTCGCAATCGGCGGAACTATAGGCCTCGAGTTGGTGAAACTACCTTGGTTTACTTGGAGTGTTTCCAGTAATCTTATGGGCCTTTACAGCGGTAAAGACGGCGGAAACACAACGATGTATGCGACCCACCTTTTTATTCCGTTCTGAAATTAGCAAATTTTACAATCCAAATGGGACCCTTATATGACTGACAAGTATCTTGAAGACAACATTCTCGTCGATGACGTCACGAGGCTTGCCAGTCAATCAAAAGTCCCTCTTTATGAGCGGGTTGGTGGGAGACCAGTTTTAGAGAGGGTGCATCGAATTTTCTACGATAAATTATATGCACACCCTTGGTTAGGTGGATTTTTTAACGGCATCGACCAGAAAAAAATCGAAAATCAGCAGTCAGATTTTATTGCGCAACTCATCGGTGGCCCCAAAATGTATGGAGGACGCCTTCCACATCACGCCCATGCACACATATTTATAACTGAGGAATTATTTAACGTTCGCAGCGGGCTTTTAAGAGACTCTCTCATGGAAGCTCATGTTCCTGAAAAGGAGAGAGAGGAATGGCTTCTTATTGATCGTTCCTTTAAACGTGCGATCGTCAAGCAGTCACCTGACACCTGCGTAAAACGCTTTGTTGACGAAGATATTGTCGTAATTGAAAAGCCGTTGGCATATTCGGCTTCCAGTTGATCATGGACCTTTGACTTCTATGATATTGATGTGCATTCGCCGTGCTTATCTTCGACCGAGATTTTCGCTGGTTTCCAGCATACGACTCCAGTTGGTCACCCTGAAATCTCGCATGCCGGCTGGGCGTCGTGTCTGTGAAGAATCCCTCGGAAGGAACTCAGCGAATAAACGTCACTGGTTCAACAGCACCGCGATTTTCAGATGACGGCGTAACAAAAGCCACCCACGCTCCACTTGTAACGCCAGTGAAGTTTACCGCAACATTCGGAGCGCCTTGACTAAACGTCACTGAGCGATCAATACAACGCAAGAGTGCCCCATCACTTGGCCTATAGGAACACAAACGCGCTGCAACTTGTTCTGCCGGAAAGTAGTTACCGTTTCGATTAAAAGACAGTGTCTGCGAGTTTGCTGTTTTTGAAACTTGAGCGATATTCATGAACACTTGCTGGGACGCTGGAGAGGTCGTATTGGGAACACGCAGCCATCGATAGATGCTTGGAGTTGTCTGAATTTGATTGGCGCTATTTTTTCCACGGATACACAATGTCATAAAACCATTGGTATTCGCAGGGATTGGCGGCGAGAATTCAGGCGAGCCGATCCCCACCCAAGCTCCATATTTGATGTTACTGACACAATTAGAGTTAGCTGACCGCAGCATAGCGTACTGATATTGCACCACATTACCCCCTCCCACTCGAATCCTGATAGATGTCGCAGAGGTTGGGGATCCCGGAAGACCCGAAACTACTTGAGCCAAAGTTGAAACCTGAGTCCACGAATGCGAGGTTGGTATCTGCTGTAAGTTACCAGCGGCATCCTTGCCTTTGACACAAAGCCTCTTCGCACCAACCCCTGTCACAGCCGCTGTAATACGGGTCGAAATCGGAACAAAGCCACCATAAACTGCTTGAGCACAGTCTGACAGCTGGGACAGTAGAGCCCATTGAAAGTCCGTTGCGCCGCCGCCACTCACGCCCACATTAAGACTTTGATCAGCCGACGAAGCGCCTGGTAAATTTGAAAGGCTCACCGAAGGGGGCGCAGTATCCTTAGTCCATGTATACACCGTAGGACTTTGCTGGCGATTACCCAGATCATCAATTAACACCCCGCAGACAGTCATTGGCCCGTCTTGCGCTGGTAAACCGACGCGAATTTTCTCCGTGAGTGTGAATAAAGAACTGGCGTTAAGCTTGCCAGGGTCACATTCCAAACCCGACGCGATCGCGTACAGATATTTTCCGGACTCTCCCGCCGACACTCCGATATCCAGGCTATTCACGTTTGAATACTGGGACGGCAAGCCTGAGAAGACCAACGGCTGCGCTGTCCCGTCACGCGTCCAGGAAGCCGAGACCGGTATCTGAGAAAGGTTACCCAGACTATCTCGTCCATACAGACAAAGCGTATATGGACCATCGTGACTAACAGAAACCGAATGAGACCTCGGAGGCTCGGAGCATTCAATGTAACCTTCATTTGCAGATGAGCAGCTCGTGAACGACCCCGAGATAAGCTTGGCTTTACAAGCTACCAAATCATCACTGGCTTTCAGAGAAACCTTGATGGACGACAAGTTATTCTTGGCAGCAGGCACACCCTCGAGTGTCACCGTCGGACCTTCGAAATCCGCCACCCACGAATAAACCACCGGCAAGATCTGGTGAGAACCATCACTGGACCGACCACGAACGCAAAGCGCGACCACTTTTGTTTCAGGGCTGTTAGTAGGATTCAGATCTATCACCGGTTTTTGACCTAGAGGTAGATATTCGGACCAAGACGGTGCTGATCCACCCTCCCCCCGACAAAACTGCTCAGCAGTAGAATGAGATTGTAATGCAGAAAACGCGTAGCTAAAAGAAGTCGCCTGGCTGCCGCTGGCTGCGGAAACCTGAATCGTCAGGTTTTTAAGGGAACTTCTTCCACTCGGTAATCCATTTACTTGAACCAAAGCGGCAGCATTTTCATAGACCCAATTATAGTTAGCGTAAACTAAATTAGTCACACCAGAAACCTTTGCCCTAATACAAAGCGATCTAGCACCGAACAGATCTGATGACTGACTAATCGCGATCGGCGTAGTCACTGGCGTCAGAGGCTCTGCACCATCGTAAGTCGTGCCCAAACAGTCACCAAATGCAGAGCTAAAATACTTATATGAATAAAGACTTCCAGTCGCAGCAGCGAGCGGGATATTCAAACTTCCAGCTGACGATGATGACTCTGGTATCGCCGCGCTAGAAAATAGCGAGTCACTCGCGAGAAACTCAAGATCATCTATGAGCCATCCGTCATAATTCCATGCCTCATCAGACTCCACGACGAAATATACGGTAAGTGTGTTTTTGCCCTTCGCCAAATGATTCATGGCTATACTTGTCAGATCAATGCTCCGCTCGTTCCAGTTCTTGTGGCCAGTCAGGACATCAACCTGAGTATCGGAGCCAGACACACCTTGCACAAACACTCGACCAAAATCAAATCCCGTCTCAAAAGAGTACTTTGTCCAATAACGTAGCACCATGCGCTGCATTCCATTTGGAATCTTAAATTCCCGCAGAGTCATACGCTTTTTCACGTCGGCAGTGTAGTAACCAACACCGTCACTGTAAACTGGACCGCGCGTTGGGTCATTTTCTGTGGTCCAGGAGGATGGCAAACCAACCGAAGTGGAACCATCATAGGTCATCTTCGATTTCATAAGAAATCCATCATATTTAAAAGGCTCAGAAGTGGCTGACTCGTTGCCTTCCTCGTCATAAGCGCGAGCCGCAAACCATCCGACCGTGTTCACCGGAATGTCCTTCATCAAAACCTTTACACGCTTATCAGAGCGTCCGGTCTCTATAGCTACGATAGTTAACTTCTGCGCATTATCCCAACCTGCACTGTCTAGTATCGGTGATTTTGAGAAACGCACCACGTAGCTACTGGCCTGACCGATGTAAGCATCGTCACCGCTTTCTTTAAATGTAATTGTTGCTGCAATTGAAGAGGGGCTGCCTGTTAAGACGTCATGATCAACTACCAAAATATCTGATGGTGCCGATGGCGGAGTTGAATCAGGCATCCAGGTCATCGACTGCATGACGTTGATCATTCCCCCGGTGCGAACCCTTCGCCCGTCGAGACGCTGGGTTGGCAGAGCAGTGACGCCTTTAAAGAGTCGAGTCCGCAACATGGCTGGAGTTTCATCTGGAAATTCTGACCGCAACAGGGCCATGGCTCCAGTGACATAGGGGGCTGCCATTGAGGTCCCATTAAGCGTTTCATAGGAGCCACCCGGTGTCGTTGATAAAATGCCGGCACCTGGTGCTGCTACATCAACAGATTTTTCGCCGTAACAGCTAAACGAAGCTATCTGTCCAGTGGAATCAATCGCCGCCACTGTTACGATGTTAGGCGAATCATAGGATGCCGGATATTCCGGAAATTTATCGTTATTGCCAGAAGAATTTCCAGCGGCCGCCACAAAGTGAACACCCGCAGCATCAGCACGATCAATAGCAGCTCGTAGAAGATCCGAGTAAGCGCCGCCTCCCCAGCTATTATTCGTGGCAAAAAATTTCATTTTTGTCGCGTAGTCGATTGCTTCGATCGCATCACTGATGTACCCACCACCTTCGTAGTCTAAAAACTTTAGAGGCACTAAGGATGCGCGCCAATTTACGCCCACAACGCCAATATTATTATTTCCTACAGCTCCAATCGTTCCTGCCACATGCGAACCGTGAAAATGGTCATCTGTGGCATTATTGGTTTCATCTATGAAGTTCCAACCCTGCCAATCGTCAATGTAACCATTACCGTCATCGTCAATGTTATTTGACCTCTTACTTTTTCCGGAAGAGTCCTGCCCATCTTCTCCTGGATTTACCCAACAATTGTCTGCCAGATCCGGATGCGAACAATCAATCCCAGTATCAATCACGCCAACGATTATCTGATCGTCACCAGTCGTTCTCTGCCAAGCGGGGAGAACATTAATACCGACATCACCGCCAGAAGAATTTTTGAGGCCCCAAAGCCGTCCAAATTCTGGGTCATTAGGCGTGGTTTTGAGCTTTATAAAAAAATCTGGTTCAACGACATCAATGCGACTATCCCTTTTTAGAAAATCTATAACTGCGGTCATGTGAGTATCATCTGAAGCTTCGGAAAACTCGACATTCACCATGTTAGCGTCACGTAACTGCTTTTTAATTTTTCCGCCCGCGGCTCGAAGCGGCGCTCCGAGATCTGTAGCCCCCTGCCGACCTGCGGTCTTTGCGATCATAGCCACGGGATAACGCATTTTTACGTTCAGCGTCTTCGCTCGCCGAGGTCGGGACAAAGAGCTGGCCTTCATTAAGGCAAGACTTTTTGTGGAAGCACTCCTGTGCTGGGAAAGAATAGTCAAAAACTGCTTACGAAGTTCCGCGTCGTTAGCATCATTAGCAAATGGTCCTAGCTCGGGAAGCATATCCTCTGATAATTGCTTTTTCTCGTCACTAGGCGCTTTGGTGACAACCTTCTGACCAGCTTTACAGCTATAAAGCAGCGCTGCGAGGCAACAGACGACAATGTTCAACGAAGCTGAACGTCGACGTACCAAGTGAAGCAATGGCAGCATAATGGCATCTCCTATTAAACAGACTTCGGCTTATTGCGCGGAGCACTTAAACGATCGCCGGCAGAATTTAAAAATAGAGTCTAGCTACGAAATCCTGAAAAAATATCCACACCTCAGCCGCAACCTCCAAATAACGCGCATTTTTTTAGAGTTAATAAGCAAATAAACAAGGGCAGACCTTTCAGTCTCCAAAGGCTTTACCCTAGAGGTTTTTATGAAAGTGCCGATTCATCTCTGTGATTATAAATTAGTTTAAAACACAGTCGCGAGGTCGAGACATATGACCCTTCACGGTCTACGCTCACTAATTAGTAGGATTCGCATCTTGAAGCACATGAGCAGTGAAACTTGGCTTTCACTGCTCGTGGTCATAAGCGGCTGCGCGTGTCCCGGCGCTCAAGAGTTCAATGACCTGGATGGTAAGCGAGTAAACGAAATCAAGGCCATGCTTCTAAAAATGGACGATAAAGAACTGGATAAATTCATCCAGGACATCAACATGGCAAAAAATATCATCCCAAAGCAAATTATTTTGAAGTTTAAATCCGGCACCGCTGCCAGCAAAGTACAGGAAACACTGAAAACCCTAAACGCATCAAAAACTTATGAATTTAAATCATCGAGTGCACTACTAATAAATGTGCCAACAGCCATTACGCGTCAGGACGTGTTCGCTATCATCACAGCTCTCAACGAGGTGAAGTCTGTTGATTATGCGGTGCCAAACGCTATCGTAAAGATTAAAGCACTACCCAATGACCCAGAATTTCCAAAACAGGACGCCCTTAGAAACACCGGACAAACCGGTGGAGTTGCCGGTGCCGACATTGGAACTGAAAAAGCATGGGACATCACCAAAGGGTCCAGAGGTGTTCGGGTAGCCGTAACTGATTCGGGAGCAGACTATTTACATCCTGACCTAGCGTCCAATATTTGGAAGAATCCAGGCGAGCTTGGCATCGACGCTCAAGGACAAGACAAGTCTCAAAATGGCCGAGATGATGACAATAACGGCTACGTGGATGACTTTCAGGGCTGGGACTTCGTCAATAACGATAACGATCCGATGGACGATCATGGTCACGGAACTCATGTTTCAGGAACCATAGGAGCTGTCGGAAACAACGGGATCGGAATTTCGGGAATTAACTGGCAAGTTGGAATAGTGCCGTTAAAATTTATCGGCGCTGATGGCGCTGGTGAAGAGGCGGCCGCCATCAAAGCGATTGAGTATGCTGCCGCGATGAATATTCCGATTATTAACGCTAGCTGGGGTGGCTTTGGATATAACCAAGCTCTAAAGGATGCGATTGATGCCGCCGGAAAAAAAGGTGTCCTATTCGTAAGTGCCGCCGGCAATTGGGGTTACGATAACGACGCTATCCATAACTCGCCTTCAAATTATGACCTTCCAAATATAATTGCAGTCGCCTCGACAGATAAGTTCGATCAGAAGTCATCATTCTCAAACTTTGGCGCTCAGAAAGTTCACATCGCGGCACCTGGTTCAAATATCCTATCTTTAGGCCTAAGTGACTTTGGGCGGGACGCACCTCTTTTCGCAATGGACGGGACATCCATGGCAGCGCCTCACGTTGCTGGAGCAGCCGCACTCATCAAAGGCGCATTCCCGCAAGCCACGGTTGCGGAGATCAAAAATCGTTTGCTATACGGCGCTGACGCGCTAAAGACGCTTCTTGAACCAAATCTGCCACAGGATTTTTACCGTCCCGACCGATGGCCGATTGATAACCCACTGGTTCAAGGAGGACGTCGTCTCAATATTTTCAAGAGCCTTGAAAACGACGTAACGCCGCCAGGAATCGTTAGCAATCTAAAAATCGACTTCTCGGGTGTTTCAGGCGTCGAAGTCACGTTCAACGCTGCAGGAGATGATGGAACTTCGGGTCAAGCAGCTGCGTATCTCGCAGTTGTTTCCAGCGAGCCTATAACAGAATTGGCAGCCTGGACTGGAAGAAAAGTCATTGACCTCACTCACGTGAAGCTGGCAACTCCTGGGCTAATACGTGCTGAAGTTCGAGGCTTAGAGCTCGGGCAAAGAGGTTACATCACAATCAGAGCCGTAGATAATGTCGGTAATATGGGCCCCCTCAGCAACTCTCTTCCCTTTGAAACATCAAAAGCAACTGTTCAAGTGCTCAGCAGCGGCGACAGTTACGATGGGATTAATTCAAAAGATTTGTTTGGCTACACTCAGCCCTGGCAGCAGGAGGAAATTTCTGGACGCGGCAAAGTATGGACAGATAGTCCGGGAGGCCCGAGAATTTATGCAGATCATTATATGGAATTCACGCAGCCTTTTGTAGCACCTCATCCTGACGTGATTTTTCAATTTGACACGAAACTGGACTGTGATCCTTTTTATGACAGAGCATTCATTGACTTCAGGCTGAACGAAGCAACAGATCCTCTTTCATCGTATATGGTATGGAATCCGGAAAAAAACGCCTATGATTGGATGCAATCACCGCTCTGGCGACAAATTGCAATCTACACCGCTCCAAAGTGCGAATGGAAAACCGTATCGTTTCCTCTTCGAAATAAGCTGAAAACAGGAGACAAAATCCGGTTTCGTTTCTGGTTTAAAACATATGAAATTTTAAATAAAGATCGAGACGGAATGCTTCTTGATGACATTAAACTTTTGTATCCAGCTACACCAGAAAAGCCAATCAATTTTACCGCATCCAGAAAAGACGATCAGTCCCCCTACACGCTTACATGGAAAGATTTGAGTTCGGGAGAGACAAGATTTGAGATCGCCAAAGTCTCAAGTGGCTCTGCACCTGTTTTATTTGCGGAGACTGGGACCAACGTGGCAAGATTTGAGCCCGGCTTGATGACTGTCGATCAAGATCTGAAAGTAAGGGCTTGTAATGGCCCTATTTGCTCAGAGTATAGCGACCACATTCAGGTTTCCCTTCCGCCTCCAACCATAACCTCTGTAAGTCCCACTTCAGGGCAAGCAGCCGGAGGGAATACGTTAACAATAACGGGTACAGGTTTTTTAAGTGACTCGATTGTTCGGATAGAAGCAGATGAGTGCATTAAACTAGTACCTCCTTCGAGCACATCTATTACCTGTAAATCCCCTGCTAAAACCGCAGGAGTTTACTCTGTAGGTGTGACCAATCCAGATGGTCAAAAGGCCGTCTTAGCGAATGTTTATACCGTGGTACCACCACCATCTGTAATCTCCATTAGTCCCACTGGAGGCCCCCTTGCCGGTGGCAACACACTAACCATTAATGGAAATAACTTCTTGTCAGGCGCCATTGTGCGCATTCAAGGTATAGACTGCGCTAATACGAAATTCTTAAGCAGCAACCAGATGACTTGCCAGCCAGGTGCTCGCACAGCAGGCGTTTACAACGTCGCTGTGATCAATCCTGATCTGCAGCGTGGTGCGTTGCCGGGTGCCTATACCTACAGAGCAGCACCGACTGTCTCTGCGGTTGCGCCCCTAAAGCTACGAACCAAGGGCGGAGAACTTATCACAATTAAAGGATCTGGCTTTATTTCTGGCGCGAAAATTCAGGTTGGTCCGTCCCAATGCTTGAATGTTGTGATTGCTTCCGCAACATCGGCGACATGTACAAGCACTGCTCTAACGGCTGGCTCACACGCTGTCATTGTAACAAATGCCGACGGACAAAGTAGCAGCACGGGAAGTTCCAGTACAATTTCTGCACTTAGCCCACGGTGGGTTGCGACAAACGGTGGGGCCTGCGCTAACGTTTGTTCAGGAGTGGGGCTAATCACGAGACTAAGTCCCGAGGGGAGTTATTGTGCGTCAGGAGAGCATATTCCTGTCTCAGCAGTGGGTAAAATCCAGTTCCGATATGGATGCTGGCCTTTTAAGGACTGCCGCGCGCAAGGCACCCAAAGTGGTATTCAAGTCGCACAGTATTGCTATGCCGCAAACCAAAAGAGAGATAAAAGTAAGGCGGATATCACAGTAGGCTGTTACTGCGACCTGTAGAAAGGCCAT
>JBIIGV010000079.1:0-13265 GCA_044236265.1 Oligoflexales bacterium | reverse complement strand
CATAGAGGTCCACAACTCACATAGCGACGTGCTAATCGACAAGTAATATTTGATACCATGGCCTTGGTTCAAGGGCTCACGTCCCTATGCCGTGCTTACTTTTAACGTCGCCATTCCTGCTCTACCCTGATTTAAACGCTCAGCTTGCTTCATTTGCAGCAACCATACACATGGTAGCAATGTAACTTTTATTAGCCATACAGGTGCTGGCACAAGCTGTGCATCGTTAGGCTTTGTCTTGGGCACGCAAAGGAACTAATCATCAACGCACAAAGGAAACAAAATCATGAAAAATCGATCAATTTGGATGAGAAACTTTAGTGTAAAAGCTATTGCAGCAGTTATTTTAAGCCTAACAGCCACAGCACTACACGCTGAGACCTGGATTGCTCGCTGTAATAATTTACAATTCAATTTTGACCGGGGTTCAAAGAGCTACATACTATACTTCAAAACCAGTGCCGGCATTTTCCAGATGGGAACCGGTAAAATCATCTTTGACAACGGCAGCGCCATTCGGGGACCTCTAACAGGTAATCCAATAGGTACGAGTGGTGAGCCATTAACAGAAATTGGCTTAAATCCAAGCAGAAATCTCGTTTACGTACTCTATCACAACCTCACTGATCACACGACCAAGAGTGGCGATTTTTGCACAACAACCATCAGCCGCGTAAATTAAATTTACGATAGCTCATATGGATTGGCCAGCAATCGAAGAAATAGAGTCAGCCGTCCGGATGCCGCGGGGCTACAGGCTAGAACTGTTAAATCCGCATGATGTGACTCATTTTATAAAATCACTCACAGACTGGTACCCTGACATACAGGCCGGATGCGAAAGTCGATTTCTTCGGACAAACTTTTACAAGACCACTCTGCTTCCCGATGATCAGCAACCGAGGCAGCGATTTTTCCTGCCAATTATATTCAGACACGAAAGCTCTGGAGAGTTGGCAGGCTGCATTTTTCTTGAAAAAAACGAGTCAGCGCTGACTATCACCGCTCCGTTAGGCGTCATCGCCACAAACCATCGTCATACAGGAAGTGGAATTTCTAGTCTTCCGTCGCTCTTGATTGCAGAAGTTGGACGCATGATGGGCCTAGAGCTAGCCTACTATGTATCGACACTCAAATCTCCCGCTAATCAAATCATCGCTGAAAGAACTGGATACAAGCTCGTCGGAATTATCCCTGGAAACGACCGTGACATGGTTAGTCCAGGCGTCACCAAACGAGTGTTTGAGGCCATTTATGCAAAACTTCTCGTTCCTGAAAATAGCCTCTATGTACCCACGGCAGACTGCCTTACCAATAACACGAGGAACCTATGGTCCAAGCTATTCCCAAGCATACCTCTGCGATGAAAGACCAAGTCAACACGATAAAAGCGTTACGAATTGAGGAGATTGAGTCAGCCGTAGAACTTGTCACCATTTCTTTTGCAAATGACCCTTCAGTTCAAGCGATTCTTGCAGGCACGACCCGAAGCCAAATCGGGGTCATCTTAAAAAAATACGTCGAATATCTCATACGGGAAGGCATGCAATATGGGCGCGTCGACGCTATGAAGATTAACAAGCACCTCGCCGCAGTCATGATCTATTTTCCGCCGCTAAACATCCAACGTATTCGACTTCCGTCGCTATGGTCGCTGTTGCAAGCCGTAACATTCATTAGATTGATAGGTATCAACGGCCTAAAGCGATTAATCAATCTCACACAATCCATTAAAGTCGCACGCCCATCAAAAGCGCACTACTACATTGAACTTGGATGTGTGGCAAAGGGACAAAAGCACAAAGGAATTGGCAAACAAATGGCTCAACACGTATTCAATCAGGCAGATCTCGCAGGCTGTGGTGTTTATGCCGAGACATTCAACCCTGGCAACATCCCCATCATGCAGCGACTTGGATACAAGATCACTAAACAACAAAAGTCCAATGACATACCATTCTGGTCCCTGTGGCGAGAGGAGCGTTAAAATTAGTTACTTCAAGAAGGCTGGCGGGACGCTATTCCAAACGTGGGATTTTGACACTATCTGGATACTCCCTGCTGAAGGCTGACTGATCGTTCTGGGAGAGTAATAATTACAAAGAAAACCGAACGTCGTGATTTTGGATTTGATTACCTTGTCTAAAAATATGCCGCTACAAAATTATTTTCTGCTTTCAAAGTAATTTAGCGTCATTTTAAAATCGCCGGGACAAACAGCCGTCACAACATCATCCCGAGTTTTTGTTATCATTGTCAGATCCCAGACGCGGGTAAAATCCGCATTAAAGCGAATGGTCACAGTGGTCGTCTCATCCCAAGTCTCTTGACTATCAAAATTTTCAAACGTCTTCTTCTCAACATGAGTTAGAACGCCGTCTTGGACGCTTGTAACGCTTAAACCATTGAATTTCCCGTCGCTCGGTTCTTCATAACTCAGACTGGCTGGCATTGAATTGAATGGTGGAACCTGTCTCCAGGGCAAATGAGCATTGACAAACGCCATACCAAACGCATTCTTCACAGTTATTTTTAGATAATGACCCGCACGATCAGGGTTGTTTCCGTATAGGTAGGACTTCCACTGAGCTACGCATGAAGTGGCGGCCACAACTTTCTGAGCCCCTCCGATATGCATCGCCAAAACGTTGCCGGAAGCCTGGTTATTCTCAAAAACACGTTCAAGGTCTTGGATTAGTTCATCGGCAGTTGAATCTTTCATTATGCTGCTAGAGTCTTGTTGAAATATGCATCCGGCGCCAACAAACGAAATCAAAGTTAAGGGCCCTAGTAATCCAAAGATTCGAGCAGCTCTCATGGCAACCATCTCCAAAGGAATAATTGTGACCAACTGTCACGGATTCCTTTGTGAAAGCAATGTATGTACCAATATTAAAAAACAAGGTAATCAGCATGTTAGCAGCTTTCTGCCGTCAAAAATCTGAACAGGCTTTTAATTTAGAACACGAGACTACGGATTGCCCAAAATGCCGCTGAAACATCACCCCAGGACAATTTCAGCGTTCATAGAGACATCCTGCGGCATGCGCATCTACCGAGCCCTAATTCGCAGAAAGATGCAAAAGACAGATCAAAGGCCTCTCGCTAGTTATCTCTTTTCAACTTGATAATACTTTAGCATGACCACCCGGTAATGATTCGCGCACTAACTTACTAATTTAGTAAATTTACAATTCATTGCATTGATATAGGACCAAAATCCGTTAAACTTCTCATGTAAAAAAATCGAATGTAATTATTTAGCGCCCTAATTTTGATTAGATGGTTGACATTGTTGGAGGGGATAAATGAAGTTTTCTAAAAAGATTATGCCAGTTCTGCTGCTAATTGCTGGGTGTTCTAAAATTAACACAACTCCATCTGGAGAAAGAACAAAACAGACGGCAGATAACGCAAATAAGTCGACGGTACTAGCAATCTCGGCAGGAGGAGGTCATACCTGCGCATTAACTGACGAAGGCGTGAGCTGTTGGGGAGGTTTATTGGCCCCTAATCTCAACTCTCCAATATCGATTTCAAGCGGAGCGAATCACGCCTGTGCCGTGACTGAAAGTGGCGTCAGTTGCTGGACCAGTCTCACTCATGAGGTACATAATCTTAAAAACGTAAGTGGACTTACTGCAGGTTATTTTCACTCTTGCGCCATATCTGAAGCGGGCCTTAATTGCTGGGGCGATAATTCAGATGGACAAACCGACGTCCCGCCCCTCGATGATCCAAAGGCGGTATCTGCTGGTGGGTGGCACACATGCGCTCTAACAAATGATAGTGTTAAATGCTGGGGTTACAACAAATATGGGCAAACAGACGCGCCGAATCTAACCCGTCCAATTGCACTCTCAGCTGGTAGCAATCATACCTGCGCCTTAACTGATGATGGTGTCAAATGCTGGGGTGATAATCGAAACGGACAAACATCCGTCCCTTCTCTCGATCATCCGACGTCTGTCTCAGCTGGTGGTAGACACACCTGCGCACTCACGGATGGCGGCGTTAAGTGCTGGGGCGACAATTCAGATGGTCAAACAAATGTCCCGAATTTGCGAAATCCCAGAGAGGTTTCGGCGGGACACCGTCACACATGCGCCTCAACAGACGACGGTGTAAAATGCTGGGGACATAACCGCCGCGGGCAATCTAGCTGGGTTTCTTTGCCTAAGACCACATCGGTTTCAATTGGACTCGCGCATGCATGCGCTCTCGGCGACCAGTTGACATGCTGGGGTTCGAGTTTTTTCGGTGAATCAGAAATCCCACAACTTCAAAATGTCAGAGAAATTGGTACGGGCTATTATCACACATGTGCGCTAGCAGAAAGTGGTGTGACATGTTGGGGGTCTAATACAAATGGGGAGACAAATGTCCCATACCTTTCAAACCCTTCGGCAATCAGTGTGGGATACAATCATAATTGTGCATTGACTGATGAAGGAATTAGTTGTTGGGGTGACAATGAGCATGGTCAAAGTGATGCACCAAATCTTGATAATCCGATGTTAATTACTGTTGGCAATTCGCACTCTTGCGCTCTAGACAACCATGGCGTGACATGCTGGGGCAACAATGAACTTGATCAACTGAAGGTGCCAAATCTTAAAAATCCGAGAAAAATTTCAGCTGGAGAGATCCACACCTGCGCATTGAGTGATGATGGCGTGACGTGCTGGGGAGATAACAGTGATCATCAGAATAATGTGCCAATTCTCAAGAATCCAACCCAAATATCCGCCGGAGGATATCACACGTGTGCGCTGAACGATGACGGGGTGACTTGTTGGGGCAACAATGATTATGGTCAAACAGATGTTCCTCGATTAAAGAATCCAAAATCAGTTTTTGCCGGAATTTACAGCGCTTGCGCTCACACGGACGAGGGCCTAAAGTGCTGGGGCCTCTATCCAGGCTTTAACGAGAATAATGCTCAATAATGAGATATGAGGGGCATGCTTGTTCCAGCAATGCTGTAAAACGAGGCCTAGATCCAGCAGCAAAGCCTGAGTGGGCAGCTCAACCCCAAGTTCCGAGCTTTTATGCGGTCTTACATCAGCCCTCTGATGTAAGACCTTTAATTTAGTTTATAGTTGATCACCGTTTTGCTGAATGAGCATATTTTCATAGAGTCAAAAAATATTTTTAAGAAAGCTCAGCCCATGCAACATTTTGAGCTAAATAAGGCGATTTTTCTTGCGCTGTTTATCCATGGATCTGAAACCTGTTTGGCAAGTAAATCACAAGCGGATAGGCCATCCAACGATGAAAGTCGAGCTGCGCGCGAGGAACAAATATTTTATTTAACCCCAGGCGTTGGTTTAACTGATGGCATAGGGGTTGGATTTAGGTTTGGATACTTTCTCACAACGAATCATGTGCTAGAGTATTCGACAAATGCAGCTACTGATTTAACTTCATCTACTGAGATAAACCAAGCCTTAATGATTCGATCGTTTTTAGGAAATAGCTTCAACATCGCCTTGGGAATCAATAAACGGAGAGAAGAATCCGGATTTCTTACGGATTATTTGATGAGTGTCTTTGACAATGCGATTGAAAGATCATCTGACACAAATATCACGGGAATAAAAAATCACATTACGGCCACAGATTATGGCGTCCAAGTGTTCCTGGGTAATCAATGGCAATGGAAATACATGACTATTGGAATTGATTGGGTGGGGTACTACCACCCTTTGAAAACCCTTGAAAATAAACTCGTGCAAGACATCTCATATAAAGATGGACGCAAAGAGAGGCGGGAGAGTGAACTAAAGCCGGGAAAAAACCTGACCCCTTCCGTTTCACTTATGTGGCTTCACACAGGAATAAGTTTTTAAAGATACCGATCCTTAGGCGTTACGTCCAAAAAACTGTAACGTAGTTCCGTGTTCGAAAAATAGTAATCAAAAAGCCTGATTTTTGCGTAATCATCGTCTGATCAGGCTTTTTGGAAAGCGTGATGTCAACTAAGGACCAGTAGTTTTCGGTGGCACCGGACCTCGCACATCCAAACATTCTGAAGCCGTTTGCGAAGGGTCTACACAAACTCTCTCACTGACTTCACAGTTAGTTGTTAATACGCCCTCTGCGTCACACGTACAAAGCCCCGTCTGATACTGACCGACGAATTTACATTGCTCGGGAGAATTCGCTGGATATTTTCTGATAAGTGGAGCCGCAAATTGACAGCTTGTGTCAACCCATTTCGCGGGACAGGCTTTGGGATTAGCGCAAGGACGCGGGCGCGCATCGATAACGTTTTCGCTTTGACGACGCTCAGGTGAATTTAAGTAATCCTTATACCGAACTATACCTCCGGAGCCCTTTGGCGGTGTGGGTAACGGATTGTAAGGTGAAGTGGGATAGCCGAATTGAATGGTGAGCCAAGGCTTAGGGCTGAAGGGAGAAACGATTGGAGTTCCGGGTTCTTCCGGAACAAGATTTAAAGTCGACTCGGCAGCGTTGGAGTCAGCGGTCGCCTCATACCCACTTGTGCTATCTGAATTTCCTGGCCTCTTATTCGAATCCTCTGAATTCTTCACGGCGCAGGATACTAAGCCAAGAGACAGCACGAAAATTCCTGACAATTTTGAAATCACAATCGCCCCCTTTTTAAGATTCAGGCTGAGTCCTACTCGACTCGCCTAGAGGTAACGGAGTAATCGGAAAAAACTTTAATCATTTCTTTTTAGAAGTAAAAAATCTGTTTTAACTATCCGATCTCACTGCAAGTTATTTGATCCTTTTTAAAAATATCTGAAGAGGCATAAATCCGTAATCAATCCCGTAAATTGGTAGTCAGTCTGGTGGCACCAATTAAGTGGTTGCACCAATTAAGTTGATTGGACTGTAATGCAATTCAGGGACACGTAACTGTTTGACTCTTGATTGACCTGTAACATCAGGAGGTAATCAGTTATGTGTCCCCAATTTGATTTTGTAAGGGATTAAAAGTCCCCGCCGCTCGTATCAGTGGAATCGGAAAAATCACCAGAATCCGGCTCTGGCTGATCATCCGACCTACTATTGTTGGTGCCCCCGCTGATGCCACCCGATACGCTGGAGCCTCCAGCGGCAGGAATGACGCCTTGCTCAAGAACTGTCTGCAATGGAACTGGGCGAAGTGCTCCACCAGTTGCGTCACCATAGTTCATGTATATTTGCCCGGCGCCACCGAGCTTTGGGTTACCCGGCGATGCCCATCCTGGTTGCGGAGACACGCCCCCTTCGACAACACTAACCGGGCGCGTTGTTACAAAACGATTCAACTGCGTTGCCGTTGACTCTGATTGCACTGGTAGTGCAAGAGAGTTGACAGGGTCACGCACGGGAGTTCTTGATAGCCAACTACCAGGGCCTTCCCCATAGCGGTAAAGCGAAGTGCCGGCCGGGACATCGACGACTTTAGTTCCACCTTCAAAGGCCTCTGCATATCTGGCAGCTCTCCCAGGATCAACTCCAATGCGGATCAGCGACGACTCATTTTGAGTGATTTCTGCAGCAGTCGGTGCAATGCCAGGACCAGCAGGGAGCGCGCCCTGTGGCATCAGCGAAAGTGGCAGGGTTGCGGTACTCGCCAAGCCCGAGACACCAAATGCAAAGTCTGACGCGCGTTCATATCCATCGCGGTACTGACTTCCATCAAACCGCTGCCCAAGGATTGCTGACTCTGTGAACTGTGTGGCCCCAGTCGGTCTTAAAAGTTCGACGCCTAAAGTATTGCGGAAGGCCGTGTTGACATCAGCACCTCCAGCCACCTGCTGGTTGAATACGGCCTCGGCTCGATTCCCAATGGGAGTCGCTACATCTTCTTTGTATGAATTTTTTGCACCTGTCGCATATCCGCCCAGAAGTCCCTCACCGCGGCCCCAAGCCTCATTGACTCTTTGCGAATAGCGACCGTAGGCCTGAGCAACCGGCTTCGTAGTCTGGCCCCAAAACAATGAGCGCCCTAAGGTTGCTACCATGCTTGCACCAGTTTCGAGCGGGCCGTATTTCCCATCACCATTGGCATCCCACATCACTAAATCATCGGAGAGAGCAAAGCCGCCAGCAATCTTGGTATTTGACGATTTAGCCTTCGCAGGTTCTTTGCCAAGGTTCGTCGCGCCAGAGAGCAACTTTTCAATCTTCTCGGCAAAAATACCATGCGTTTCGGGGAACAAAGCTTTCATCGTCGCGCGAGTGTTATAGATCCGATTAATTGAGGAGACATCTCCCCTGGCAATTCTCTCCAAATCCTGTGAGGGAGCCGGCGCCCAACTATTACAAAACCATGAGTCAAAACCTTCAATAAACGCAGAGCGTGAAAACGCCTTTAACTCAGCAGATGTAGTTCCATCAGCCTTAGCAATTGCTTGCGAAAACTTATCTAGAGAAATCTTCTTGTCCGACCCCACCGCGCCACGAATTGCCTGAGAGAAACCAGTTGAACCAAGATGATTCAACACTTTCGTGGGATCGACAGCTTTGGAGTTAAATATGTCATTCAAAAGAGCGATCGACACAGCCGACCGAAATTCCGCAATTTGATCACTACGACCGTCGGAAACCATCGGCAGAAGATCCGCTACGAACAGCCCCGTCAAGCGCATGATATTATGCTGAATACGTGCCATATCTGGGGGCAAAACTAAATGTAGGATCTGTTTATTCTGGGAACTGGCGGCGATGTAAACTAAGCAACTATCGCGATTCTCATCATCTCGGGCAGATGTTTTTACTACATTCGCCGCGTCACATAAATTCTTACTGTTATCTGCAACCACAACTTTGCCCGCCGCTTGCGTAAACACTCGCTGAATTGAATAAGGAATATTAACGATTGCGTGCTGAAGTTTTGACTTAAGAGGTAAATCCATCCCACTCGCTATGGGTCCAATAAAACGTATTTCAGCAGTCATGGGATTCTGGGAGAGCTCGTACTTCTTTGAAGGGTCCGCAATACATGAGTTTGAACGAGATGATACTCCTGCAAAGTTATCTAAAGATTTCAACCTGGATACAGGGCGCTTGCAACCCACGGACATTGTCAAAAGAGCTCCGAGAATCCAAATTAACTTCTTCGTCTTCATGCCAAGTTCCCTCCGGTTAAGCGTCGAGCCCTCGGCCGACTATAGGGTTAACGTCATAAGCCGTTGTAAACTTAATATTAAATTACAACTGCCCGACTTTAAGGAGCTTTTGCCGGAGACCCCTTTCAGAGTGATTATTGCTTAATGCATTTAACCCAAATGCAGCGTTTACCCAGAACATGTTTCGGGGGTCAAAGCAGATGAAATTCTAAAAGCTTAACGAGCGAAAACTTTAACCAACAATTGCAACAAATGTTTCGACTTCTCTTTAACCACAATCGGCAGTCAGTTGTGTGCCCACGATAAATTTGTTCATCCGCCACCAGAAAAACAAACGCTCTGCTCCTTTTACGAGGAGCAGAGCGTTTTGTGTTCTAGTAAATCTTACTCGGTACGAACGTTACCGCCACCAATCTTCTTGTTGGCTTTAACGGCAATGTCACCGACCACGAAGTCATCAAAGTCTCCTTTGCGGACCTGGGTGTAGTTTACCATCGACTCAACAATCACCGCATATTTACCTGGATCAAGTGTCAAAGCCTGATACTGGATTTTGTCACTACCTTTAAGTAGCGGCAGCACCTGGTAAATCATGTTGTTTTTCATCAAACGGGTGGTATTGGTTAGCATGTAGTCGACCCCGCAAACACGGTTGATACTAATATCAATCAACGTCTGCGGCTCGGTCACTTCAAATTCAAAGAAGTAGCGGGTACCAGACAGCTGGTAAGACGCAACCTGCTCTTTGCAAGATGAGTTTGGATAATTGTCATCGCCAATTCGGAAAACGCGGTCGACACCAAAGCGGATTTCCTGAGGAGTCGGTTGCACCACTGGCGGTGGTGACGGCGGCGCTTCCGCAGATTTTTGGGGAGAGTCCCCCTTGAACTCAGCTCCACCGCCACAACCTGTAAAAAGCATGACGAAGTAGAGCGCCAAAGGCACAATGGGTTTAACGGGTTTCATAGCAAGGTCCTTTTCAAAGCAACAAGTTTCAGCATCAACATCAACTGAGGATCCCGTGTACGGGTTTCCCCGTTATAATCTAGATAAGCCTATTTTATTAAAAAATCAAGATTTTAATAAAATAACATAAAATACAGGTTTTTAATCCCTGTCCAAGAGTCTGATTTTATTGGTTATTTTAGAAAAGCTTAAAAGGCCTCATTCAACTGAATATAGAAACCCTCTGACTCGGACGTTTTACCGTAGTCGACGCGGATAGCAATTTTTTCGGCTGGATCCACCACGTAACGCACGCCGCCCCCATAAGATTGTTTCAATGGCGACTTATTCATGGCGCCCAAATCTCGCCCTACATTTCCAACCGAGCCGAACAGAGCGCCGCGAAAATTGTTACCGAGAGGAAATCGGTATTCACCCTCTGCTATGGCTGCACTCTTATCGCGAAAGCGCCCCTCATAGTAACCGCGCATGCGATCTGGACCGCCCAGGCTCGCTAGTTCCCGAAACGGTACGTCACCGTTTTGCCACTGCGAAAATACGCGAAGTGCTAAAGCGTGATCTGTGACGACAGGGATGTAGGTTCTCATGTCGATCGATGTTTCGTTGTAGGGACTAAGTGACTCTCCAATGTGCTCAAAGCGGCTTGATCTGAGGACGATGAGATTTCCCTTATCAGGGGAAAACAGATTGTTTCGCGTGTCTTGAGCCAGCTGCACACCGGCGCTGTATGTTTTTGAACCTTTGCCACCGACAATGTCAGAACCAGTAAGCATTCCCAGTTCATTCCGCTCGGTCACCTTGTAGGAACCTAGAGTTGCCAAAGGACCGAACATCCAATCTTTGCCAATAGTGTGTTCCCACAGTGCTTCAGCAAACTGGATATTACAGCTGTAATCTTCCTCCGAGGAAGCTTCAGAGCGCGGACCCAAGGCCCAAATCTTGTCGGGATAACGACGATAGCGCAAAAAGACGGACAAATGCTCACGTCCGTTATCTCGTCTTTTACTAATCAATAGTGATGTGATGAGTTGCTTTTTGGTGGTGCCGATGACAATCGGCTTAATTTGCGAAGGCTTCGTGTCGGGATCATCATGTCGATCGCGCCAGTAATAGATTAAAACTCCTCCAGCGGCGACCGCCGTTTCAGGCGTATAATAAAAGGCCGGTATAGGGACAATGCCCTCGAGGGGTTTCGCCGCAGTTGCGGGTTCAGTCGGGGCAACGTCCTCCGCAAAACCGCACGTCTCTAATGTCAACGTGCCAACCAAAATCAGACCACACAAGATTTTCCAGTCCCTGAAATCTTTCATGAGCTATCAACTCCCTGTCAAAGCTCTCTAGTAACCGCCTGTAATCATCCGTTTCCACGCTGGGCGTTTATGTTTGATCGTATCTTTAATCAGCCCTAGTCCATGGATGATCAAAAAGACGATCAAGACCTTGGTGAGTCCACCGTGTAGATCCTCTAGCCACTCCTCACCCCAAAAGGCGTCAAGTCCCATCATGAAACCAGTGAGTGCCAGCGAAAGCACAATTATCCAAATGCCTACATAGGTCCAAGATGCAGCAGGATTATGACCTTCATAGTCTGCAGGCTTACCACCCGATAAATCTTGTTTGAGAAATTGAACGAGCTCTCGTGGCGCAAGTGGCCAGTACTTGAAGAGATGATGTTTGAAGGTTGAGTCTTTACCAAAGAAACCGTAGGCGAGTCTTACTCCGACAAAGGCAGCTGCCAGCAGACCGACCTTGCGGTGAATGTCTTTAACACCATCTCCATCATTAATGAAGTTGGCAGCAACACATAAAACAAGCCCCCAGTGCAGGAACCTTGTAAGTTTCGACCACACAATGGGGGCTTTGCCAGGTATCAATCAATGTCCTCTTTAACTTTTTCACCGGTCACCGGATTGAAGTAGATCTCTACTTTCTTGCCGTCTTTGTCGTGGCCGTAGATTTCGTAGCAGTTGGACTTAGTAACTTTAAACTTCTTGATTTTGTAGCCTTGATCTTTCAGATCCTTTTCAAAGGCTGTCTTGTCTTTCCATTTGTCTTTGGGCTCTTTTGTGCACTCTGGATCAGAGGCATAAGCCGCAACACTGAATAAGGCAAGCAATGAGATCGTCAGTAAACGCATAACAGTTTTCCTTCCTTGTCTATATATAATGTCTCACGGGCACCCATGGCCCGCAAGGAACCCTAGCACGAAGATACCGCAAACACTACAGACGCAAAAAGACTGGCCGAAATGACGCCTAATGGCGTCACTTCGCGCTTTAAGAATTCCGATTTTGCCGAAACTTAATGCAAATCCTGCCAGCGAACACGAGCCATGCCCGAAAATCCACCGTCTGAATTGATATCAAACTGATTATTTGGACCGCGCTGCCACTCTAGGTTGGAATCTCCCCCACCCGGCAGTTTACGCAGGCACTTCCACGCCAAAGATTGGCCCGGCGTAAGACCATTGATCACACGCGTCCAAATTCCGCGCGCAAACTCACTTGGCTTTAAAGGAATAGCCTTATTGGGATCCCAAGCTCCCAATGCCGGATGATCGCCAGAAACGAACATCCCATGACCACGCGGAGCATCGCGACCCTCGTCACAAATAAAATTGACGGTAGCGGCGCGTGCCGATCCGATGTCCCAACGCACGATCACCTGGCGGTTGCGACGTGTATCTTCCGACGGAAGTTCCACCAAAACCGCAGACGATCCATGTAACTTAAAGCAAGCGGTGGATCGATTGGCAAATCCGTCTTGGCACTTGTCAACAGACGAACCGTCAACACTTACTTGCGCCACCTGCCAACCCGGAGACCAAACGCGGGCAGTCCACGCTCTGTCATCAACGGCACCATCATAGCGACCAACCGCACCTTGGATTGACAACGTCGTCAGCATGGTCTCTGTTTTTTGTTCAAAACGAGTCACGCGCGTTGCTTGGCTACCGGTTTGACGAGAGTAACCATCGTCTTCTGTCATCACAAATTCAGATGCTGTCGGAGCGTCGTTGACAAAAACATCAAGAAGCATTGTTTTCGCAACAGTTTCAATCTTTCCGCCGCCGAGACCATGACGACCCATGTGACCTGCATATCGCGGAATAATCGCTCCGCCCTGAGCAAACACTGGCAATCGGAATAAACCGTCGCGGTAAAGTGGATAACCGGTAAGGTTTTGTCCCGTCGACTTCTTGTGGTCTCC
>JBIIGV010000102.1:0-10061 GCA_044236265.1 Oligoflexales bacterium | reverse complement strand
CTACTCCAGAGGCACATGATTGGCTTAACGCGCGTTTGAAGGTGTTCCCCGTGGTGAAAAACTCATCAGTCATTTGGCGGGGTTGCTCGTCAATTTGCAGCCAAACTAAGCGCGTGGCGATGATAAAACTCAATAAAATGACGAGAACCACTTCAAAGCGGTTACAAATGAGAGGGGGACGGTGTAATGCCATAAGTCTCTATCTATTAAATAGAAGGTCCGCCTAAATTAAGCCTGTATTTATTTATAGTTGCAAGACAAACTATGATCATAGGGTGCTAACTGCTCAAATTTTAGATAAATAAGCTTGACATCCATAAAATGCCTTAGTAAACCTCCGTTCGCTTGAAAAATCTCATGTCCTATAAGAATTCAGAGGAGAATTAACATGGCATCTGTAGAGCTTCGCCCTGGCGATACCCTCAACATCATCTGGTCTTCGGTTCAAGATACCCCGCTGGGGCTTCGTGAAGTCGAAAGCAATTTCGCATTTACCTATGACGAGCTTTTGGCAAAGCTGCGAGCTAAAGGGCGTTCCGGCAAGAGCCGTCGCTCCGGCACCGAAGGTGCTCGCTTCAGCCGCGTTGTAGCCCTGGCGACAAACGCTATGCGCAAAGGCAAGTGGTCAACCGGTGCTGATATTGACCGCGACGAAGTATTTGAGCGCATGATGAGCCGCTTCCGTATGCTTCAAGACAAAGAGTTCATGAACATCACCGGCAATGCCCGTGAGTCACTGGTTGAACTTTGCAACGCTAAAGGTCTTAAGCCAGCTCAGCGCAAGGAGTTGAAAGATATTCTTGAGCGCGCTGGAATTCGCGTTGACTAAGCACTATCCTTACTTATCTCTTCTGTAATTAGGGACACACTGATAGATTAAAACCACCCGGGCAGAAAGCCGCGGGTGGTTTTTTTTCTGGAGGAAGCAATCATGGCGTCATTTGAGGTTCTGGGGGTCAATCATTTGGGGTTGGCAGCAAAAGATCCGCTCAAATGCCGATGGTTCTTGCAGGAGGTGCTTGGACTTGAGCATCTTGGCGACGAGTTGGTGGTTCCCCAGAAGACAATGACGGCCATGTTTGCGCCAGGGGCTGCTCCACAGGCTCAAACCCGACTGGAGATCGTCTCTCCCCAAGAGGGCACGTCCGATGGGCCCATTTCTAAATATCTTGAGAAGAAAGGTGGCGGTATTCATCACCTTGCAGTGACCGTAAACGACATTGTCCTCGCCTTGGAGCGCATGAAAGCCAAGGGCGTCAGGATGGTGGATGATTCTCCCCGTCCAGGTGCACATTCCACATTGATTGCATTTGTCCATCCTGAATCAACAGGTGGTTTGCTCATTGAATTAGTTCAAGAAACTAAATAATCTTTAAGCGACATCATGAAAATTATTGGATGACATTAATTTGGTCATGCCTTAAACTTTTACATAAGAGAGCCTAAATTTTTCAACGATTTCAGCACCCGCCGATGGAGTTTACCGACCCTCGCCGCTTGGTGCGAAGAATGGGGGGACACGTCATGCGTGCCATCAGGCTTTTACCGATTGCTTTCATCTTCACCGGCGTTATGACGATGGTGGATCGAGGTTTCAATGACGAGATGCAGCGTCTCGCAGGTATTCGCACCCAATTTGCATCGGCTGTTGGTGAAACCCGGGGGCGACTCAGCGCAATCGCCTGGAGTGCATTGGCTGATCTACAGATTCAGCAAAACTTTTCATTGGGTAACATCAATACAGTTTCGCAGTCTCTTCAGACATATATCAGACCTGGAGAGGTCACGCAGATTGATCTCCTCGACGCGGATTGCCAGTTGATTGCGCGCGTGCCGCAAACTGGTAAGCCGGTGAGTGACCTTTGCCAAATCGTGAAATCTGGCAAGCCGACATTGGTTTGGCAGACGAATGAGCAGGATGAGGCGGTATTGGTTTCCGTTGTGTCGAAACAGTTCGATGGTCGTACTGTTTTTGCTGCAGCGCAGGTTGTATTCGACCAGGTGTGGGTTTCTTTGTATCCAGCGGTGGGAAAGCTAGTGGCTCAACGTGACATTGGTTTTGGATTGGGCGCAAAGGGTGCCAGGCTTTGGGGCGATGGGCGAATGACGGATGGGCGTTTCGCTCTTCCGCTGTATGTAGATGGATGGATCTACCGCGTTGTTCCTAATCTAACGGGACTTGCACTACGGACGCAGCGTGAAAGCTTTTGGCTGTTGTATGGTGCCTTGGGCGTACTGATTGTGATTGCTTTGGCCCAAGTTTCTGCCCGAGAGCGAGAAGACGAGAAAGAGCGACAGGCACTCGAAACATGGGTGAAAGAACATCAACTCGTCAAGGCTAGCGAAGATACAACGGCCCAAGGCGTTACGCTCACATGGACACAGATTGTGAAACAGGCGCAATCAATTGTTGCTGCAAAAGATGAGCATCGCGGCCAACAGATGCGCCTTCTCAAAGATCGCATTGAGAGTATGACGACACGATTGCGTGAGCGCGATACAGAGATGGCTGATCTTGAGGCAAAACTTGTGAGTATGAGTGATCTGGCAAGTTTGCAAGAGCAGCTTCAGCATACATCAGCATCGTTTTTGCGACAAATGCAGCAGATGCGCGAAGTCTGCGAAAACATCTACGACGTCGCAGCGAGCGGACTTGCTGTGCAAGCGAAATCTCTGGCGAATTTTTGCGGTCGCTGGAAAGAAGGACTTAGTCAGGGGACAAACCGCGATCTTGCAGCTCGTAAGTTTTTCAGATCTTTGGTTGAAACAAAGGGCGCGTATCCTGGACGCTCCAAACTTGACGATGACATGCTCGAACTTGATCATTTGACGGCTGGCGCTTTGGATCAATCTCTTAATGCAGCCATGCTTGCTCGACAAGCGATTGACGATTGTGAGTCTGTCAGTAAACTGGCGGCACTTTGGCACGGCATTGCGACCCGTGATAAATCAGAAAAGACCTCTGACTGGTGTCAGTGTTTGATTTCGGCGCAAAGGCTTGTTGGTGCTGACGGTAAGTTTCAAACGATGACCTTCGAAACTCTTCCTCAGCTTGGAAGTCCTGAGGAAATGTATCCAGCGGTCTCATCGGCTGTCATGGTCAGTGGTTTCTTTCATCTATACCTGGGGCTTTTGGCAGGCGTTGATTTGAAGTCGATCAGTCTACCGCTTGTGGTGAGACAGAAGCGCTTCAAAGATCAGGCGACAATCATTCTTTCCCTTCCTTCAAAACAACATAATCAAATCCCAGAGGCGCCAAGCCGAGAGATGCTCTACCATGTCGACTTGGCAAAGCAGATGCTTTCTGCTCACGGTCTAAAGGTTTCAATCTTGCCGCCAACGATCGCCGGATATCCGGTGGGTCTAACGTGGTCACTTCCGCGAAAAGACGTCACGATTGTTGAGCAGCCAACTGTAACTGTTTAAATGCAATTTGGGATTCGTTGTGTATCCCTGATTACTAGCTTCCAGTGCTTTTGAAATGCTCGTCATCCTGTGTGTCAGTTTTTTCGCTTAAATCGGCTGATGGGCCTGATGGCTCAAGCGTTAGTATTTTGTCCATTCTTGGGTCAATCTCTTGCTGGTCTGCTTCATTAGGCTTTGCCTCGGGGATCGGCTCCCTGATATCGGCAAGGTTTGATATTGGAATTCCCCCATGCAAGACAACCTGGAATTGATCTGAAGCGTAATGCATCTGTTTGCATTGTTTCATAAGCAGAGTTCCTAGATGGGCGCTGTCGCGCACAGCCCCATTTATCATCTCGTAATCCCTGTTGAGATGATGCGCTAGATCCGCGACGAAGTGACTGGCTCTTTGTTGAGAGAGTAGGGCGCGATCTATTTCGCCTGATTTTTCGAATACAGATTCTGTTGTATGCCGAATGTTGTTTGTAAGCTCAATGGCGCTGAAAGATATTTTTGCAAGCTTATCAAGTTCGGACGTCAATTGGTGTTGTAAATGCGGTTCGTGTGATGGAGTTTCGCGAAGAGCTAAAGTCATCTCGTTAATGACTTTACCGCTCAAAATATGGAGAACGCTTAACTCATTTGCAATCGCAGAAAACCCTTTGCCGCTTGATCCTGCACGGACAGCCTCGATGGAGGCATTGATTGATAGAAGCTGACTCTTTCTTGAAATATCCTCCAGCATCTGTAAGCATGCTTTAAGATTTTGTGCTGGCGGCGAAGGTGGATCGATGCGGTCCAGAAAACTTTTCCCGTTTTGAATGGATTTGTTCAATGTGCCAATGAGGCGACTGACCTCATCGACTTTTGAGTTAATTTCTCGAAGCGCATGTTTTGCCTTCAAATTGTGCTTATCAATTTGATGTTGCCTTGAGGATAAATCAGATAGAGTGTCAATGCAGCTTTCGAGCTTTGAGCTAACGCTTGATGCAGATGTCGATGTCTTCTGTGCGGCTTCCGATAGGAAGCCACTTGTTTGAGTCATGTCTTTAATCGCGGAACCTAGTGTTGACTGTGCGTTGGACAGAATGCCAAGCATGCGCCGTACGTTTAAAACGCCGAATACGATGAGTACGAAGACAGTTGTGAGAATGACTCCGAGTAGTGTCTTTTGAAGACTTTCACTGGCAACCTTCTGGCGCTCGACGGCGGATATCAAGTTTGCACTGGTGACGTCAATTAGTTGATTTAGATGTTTGCGTCCGTTTGCACGCAAATCCTGCATGGATTTTTCAAATTTTATATTGTCTTCCTCAGTTAATCGTCGGGTTCGCGCGCTAGTCCCAAGAGTCTCAATGGCGGAATACAATGTATTCATCGTATCTTTGAATCCGGAGGCTGACGCGGTCACGTCAAATCTGGCGGCATCTTTTGTCAGCCTATCAATATTTCCTTCCATTACGACCTTGAATTGGGCCAGGGCTTCATAGCGAGATTTCTCGAACCCCTTAAAATCATCCGCATGGCTCTCGTTTAGCATCTCGAGACCATGAATGCTTAGATCTGATAGCGCTAGGTCGGCTTGACTCGTAAGATACTGATAATCATTGGAGCGCCTTGTGTCTTCAACGGCGGACATCAGGCGTAGTAAGTCTGCTGTTACAAAATATGCGCAAACAGCGACGAATGCAATCAAGCCGCCCAGCATGGCATACATTCTAGATTTTACGCCCCAGTTTTGGTTCATGGGTTCCCCCTACAAATGGGGAAGAGCGATCTTTTGCGCAGATTTTTTATATCCCATGATGCAGCTGAGGCTGCTCTATGTGATGTGTTCTGATATTTTGTTATATCTACCAACATACAGTTCCTTAGCTGGCCCTTTTTAGTCTTGTTATTGGAATCAGCGACGGCTCGACAATTATTGCAGGATGACCATTTGTGAGAACGGTGGTCCCCGTGTACCCAGGAGTGGACTTAACATCGGGGTCGAACTGTTGATAAACCACGGTTTGCTGTCCTACAATTTTGTCGATCATAAATGCCACATTCGAATCGCTTTGGGAGGCAATGATGGCAAGTCTTGAGTTGGAAGCCTTTCCCGGTGAAAAATCCTCAAGCGATTCTAGGTGTAATAAAGGTAGTGACTCGCCACGAAGGTTAATTGTTAGTGGTTTTGTATCGCTAAGGTCTGCAACATATGTGCTCAAATCCACCACTTCCCTGACGTCAGTGATTGGCACCGCATAATAACGATCAGCGATTGAGACAATGATGGCGTCAATCATTGGCGCTTTACAGGGGATTTCCATGACAAATGTGGGGCCGTTTTTATGCGAATTATTTATCGTAAGCTTAGCATTCAGCTTTCTTAACATGTCTACAACGCTCAGAAGTTCGGAATCTCTGGCGTCTGCTTCGTCGGATTTTGTCTCTTTTGAAATGTGAGGGACGCAAAGAAGTTTCAGAGCCTCCTCGGCTGTACTGAATTTATCTGCTGTTATGAGCTGATTTTTGATGGCAATATCTCTGACATCCATTGGCGATATGCCTTGTCCATCATGGGATACCCTGAAGCGGACAAAATTGGCTGATGGTATGATCTCAAAAAGTAGATTAGCGACTGGTGGTTTTCGAGACGTTTTCCGTGCCAATTCAGACTCTATGCAAAGGTCGACGATATTGCACGTCAACTGAACCAATAGGATCTTTGCGTCATCGAGGACCTCACGGTCTATTTCAAATTGATCACCCGTTGTTTTGATTTTTACACGTTTAGACTGTGACTTTGCAGTGTCTCGTGCTTCATTTTCAACGCGGATAAGAAGGCTTGCCGCCGACTTTGTTTTCAGAGAGAGGGCCTGTTTTTGAAGATCCCTCAGAATCTCTGCTGTTGAATTGATCGCCTCTTTCGTAATCGGGTTTTTAATTTCATCACAAACGCTTGCTTGGGTGATCATAGTGTGTTGGATTGAGATATCCCTGATCATTCGAATGAGTTGATCGATTTTGTCCAGGTTGACTCTAATGCTGTTGGCTGGGGCTGCAGCGCGCTGAGGGTTTGTCTGCTTGCCAGCTTTGGTTTTTATCTCCGGTGAAACGACGGAACTGTCCTTATCAACGTCGACGATTTTTACAATCGAGGTCTTTTCTGTGACCGGCCCTTGAACGGGCTGCGTACGTTCTGGCTCAATTGGTGCACTTACAGATTTTACTGTCTGCACCGCCAGTTCGTCAGCTTTAGGTTCCATTATTTCGATCTTTAGATCTGGTTGTTGTGTCTCAATTTTCTCGACTGCAGCTGAGCTAGGAATATGCGCTGTGCGGTTTGGTGTGCTGATAGCTGCTTGAAGTCTCTTCTGATGGTGAACTGCCTCTGGGTCAACAAAATTTGGGTTTGATTTTAAATTTCGGAACCAGTTGATCAGACACGAGTGACAATCTAGCACAATTGCAAACACAGCAGGTTTTGCGAATTCAGGATTTTTTTTCAGGAAGAGGATGCCATCTTCGATCTGTTTCATGAACAGTCCCATCTCTCCAAGTCCGACGCTTAGACATCCTTCTTTAAGCGTGTTGACTGTACCAAATAACGCGTTCATGCTACTTTCGCTCGGACTATTCTCCATCGTCAGACAAATGTGTTCCCAGCGCGCCAATAGTTCTGCCGCTTCTTCCAAATATATCGCTAAGAATTCGCGATCCTGCATTCGGGACTCCTCTGTTCAGAGGGGACTATCGGTAGGATCATCGCTAGTTATAATCAGCTGCGTTTGGTGGTTTTCCAAATTCAGGTGAAAGAGTGGTTTAAAATTGCCCTCTTATCATCTGCTGGGTCGGCCCAGATTTGAGCATTCTTGGTGAGAACTGGGTTCGTTCCGTCGAAGAATTGGCTGGCATCCCTCTGACTTTGTTGCTAGAAGTTTCACCGTAAGACTTTTCCTTAGAGGGCGTTGAATGTCTAAAATCTATTTATTCATGCTGACGTTTATTTTTGTAGGCGCTGCGTCTAGTTGTGGCGACATCACGCCTCCCAATCGCCTAAAAGGCAATAACGACTCGACAAGCGTCTCGACATCTGTCGAGCCTTCTCAGACGATCGCTGATCAAGGAGTTGGTGGAGTCGGAGCCCAAGGTCCCGCGATAGAGATCGGTAGCGTATTCGTATCAACGCAGGTCTACCCAATTTTATTTCAATGTAATGCATGGCCCGTATCAAATCCCTCTTTTTGGACTTACTGGATTCATTGGGATGCGTTATTCGCAGCAAAAACAGCTGTCAATGCTTGCTGGTCGCGTACATTCTTGCCGTGCACATATAACTGCTTCAGAATTCGATAGGTTGGCCAGCTAATGTCGTCTTCTTTTCAGCCATTACGCCCAGTCAGTCATGGTGCCGTGCAGACGGTTGCCAGCATTATCTGGCCCCAGACGAAGAACGTAGGTGGGATTGTTGAGCGCTGCAACGTCTCGATTGCTGATGACGGATTTTTATCAGTTATTGAAAATCGCCCTCCGACATGGACGCAAGGTGGGCGCGTCGTTTTTCTTGTCCACGGCTTAACTGGCTCTGAGGACTCGACACACCTTGTTCGGCTTGCCTCGGCTTTTGTTCGCCGTGGGATATTGACCGTTCGGATGAACATGCGAGGATGCGGTCCAGGATTAGGGCTTGCCTCCGGAATTTATCATAGCGGTCGCAGTGGCGATGCAAAAGCGGTGCTCGAGTGGATCGCGCATCGGCACCCCAATTCCCCAATAACCCAGATCGGTATATCATTGGGTGGAAATGCAACGCTAAAAATGGTTGGTGAATACGGATCTGATTGTCCGGCATTTTTGGATAGCGTTGTCGCAGTTTCGCCGCCGATTGATCTTGCGCTTTGTTCAGAACGACTCTCACACTGGAAGAATTTTCTTTTTGATCGTTATTTCACGGGTCGTTTGGTGCAGCATATTCGGTCGCTCAATGCGCAGTTTCCAGAGAAAGTTACTGCCCTACCAGAATCATGGAACAAGGGCCCGATATCGCTTGCAAGGCTTGACGATATGTATGTAGCCCCTGTCAGTGGTTTTTTAAATGGTCAAGATTATTATAGACGCTGTAGCGCTGCTCCGTTAATCGGTGACATTAAATGTCGGACTTTGTTGTTGACGGCAGAAGATGATCCAATCATTGATCCGCTGCCATTCGTGAAGTTACCACGTAATTCCCAATGTCAGACGATGATCACTCGCAAGGGCGGTCACGCTGCATGGATCTCGAATAAAAAGTGCCATGACTTCGGACGTTTTTGGATGGATCAATTCGTGGTTAATTGGGTTATGGAGGGTCACAACTAAGTGGGCGACTGCGAAAGAGAGTCTTTTAATCGCCCCAAGTCTGTTACATCACCCACAAGCCAGATGGAGTCGCCTGGTTTAATCATGAGAGTTGACTCCGGTGATTGAATGCGGGCACCCATGCGTTCTACGCCAACAACCATACAATTGAAGACATCGCGAATCCCAGATTCTTTGATCGTTTTTCCGGTGACAATAGAGATCTCAGGTATATCGAGCTGTCGCAAGGCGTAATTAGAACTATCAGTTCTTTGGCTATTAGTCTCTTGACCTCTATTGATCTCATTTGACAAATTTTCTAGCTGTTCATCTGTTCCAAAACACAAAAGTGTATCATGGGGGAAGATAACTTCCTTTGCATTTGGGGCAACGATAGTCTCTTCGGCTCTTATAATCACAATAATGTTTACGCCAAATTGCTCTCTAATCTGAAGATCAATGAGCCTTTGCCCTCTGAATTTTGACAGCGGTCCAACCACAAGTTCCGCAAGATGGGCGTCCCATGGTATCAAATGAGCATGCCGTTGAGCGGCTCCAAGCTCAGAAGGTTTTTTGCCAATTCCGGAAATAAAAGAGTTTTCGATAGTATGATAGTAGAGACCGATTTTTCTTCTGAAAATTAGGAAAATGGCAAAGCTTGCTACGACCGTAATCGCAATGGCTATCTTCAACGAAAAGAACTCAGTGCTGAGGGCGCCGACGATGAGAACTGTGGCCGCCTTGCTTAGAAACATACCGACGATGCGTACCGCATTCTGGCGACGACGATCCAGGGGATGAATCTGCGTCTGTTTTCGGTCGTCAAATGCCGTGAACATGGCCCAAATAAACGGTGATGAGACAGCGAACGTGACGCCCCAGCTCAGGGCGGCTTCGTATTTACTGTTTGAAATTTGCTTTGACACCCATGGAAGGAGCTTCGATTCGGATACAATGAAAATCGTGATGACCACAACTGCGTTTGCTAACCATCGAATCCCGTTTTCTTTTGCGTGGCCGCTCAGATTTGGAAGCTGGCGTTGTGACCACCCGTGAAAGCGTTCCAAGATAACTTTAGTGTTATCAGGCAGTCGTGCTTCGATAAAGGATGCAGCCATTGGAGCGGATCTGATTAGATAGGGTGTAAAGAATGTTGTGACAAGTGACACGCACACAATAATGGGATAAATCGATGGGCTTATGACATTTAGCGAAAGTCCCACGCCTGCAATAATGAACGAGAATTCACCGATTTGTGCAAGACTGAAAGCTGTCGCTAAAGATGTTGAAATCGTCTGTCCGGTGAGCAGTGAGCCCAGGGAGACGGTGGCGAT
>JBIIGV010000020.1:0-32787 GCA_044236265.1 Oligoflexales bacterium | reverse complement strand
TCTGTCACCGCCCTAGCACCTCAAAGCAAAAAAATCCGCGCCTAGATTGTACTTAGTACGATCAGGCGCGGATTTTTCTAAACTATCGTCGTTAAGTTATGGCTGACAGATCAAAACGGAATATCATCAAGGCCAGAAGTCTCTGGACCACCAAACCCAGAACCACCTGTCATCGGAGCGCCAAGATCAAACTCGGGGATTGTTGGTTGCGCTGCATAACCTTGGTTTGCATCACCCTGGGATGGACGTGCACCGAAGTTTTGATTTTGTGCGTAGTCACCACGGCCTTGGCCTGGCGAGGTCAGGAATTGAACGTTCTGGGCAACGATTTCTGTCTGATAGCGCTTTTGACCAGTTTGCTTGTCGTCCCAAGAGCGCGTCTGCAGACGGCCTTCGACGTAAACAGTGCGGCCTTTGGCAAGAAACTTTGCGCAATTTTCCGCGAGCTTATTCCAAACCACAACACGGTGCCACTCTGTGACATCCTGACGCTGCCCATCAGCACCAGTACGGTAATCTGTCGTCGCAACATTAAACGTTGCAACAGGGGCTTGATTTGCTGTGTAGCGAAGTTCTGGGTCTTGTCCCAGATTACCGATGATCATCACGCGATTGAGTGAGCCAGCCATGTCCAGTTTCCTTTGAAAGTCTTATGAGGCATTACGCCAAAATTAATTTTCGGACTCTTTGCTATCACTCATAACCCAGTCACTCCAAGGGATACAACAAAAACCTGAGTTGGCATGGAAATCATCCTCGGCGGACCATTTGAGTACAATTAAGTATCTGTAATTTAAGGTAAATCATTACTATTGTGTATTTTCCCCAAGTTATCAGGCAAACTACTTTGGGAATGTCTCTATTTTTTCACTGCAAAATGCACTCACGCATTCTGGAGGACCATCATTTTGCGAATTCTTTATACAGCTCGTCTTAGCTCTCGACTCCTCGCCCTTATGATCTCAACGTCTATTCTCGGCTTTAGCTGTAAGAAGGACGAAAACTTTCCACCGCTGGGTGACAAAGTGGTGAGTCCAATTGATGTAGCGTCCGACAAGTCCGGACAATATTTTTACGCGATCAATAGCGATTACCCGCGAGATTACAATCAGGGTTCACTTCTTGTCCTCAATACTGAAGGACAAAAACTAGGAGTCACACCGCTGCCAAGGCTTGGTCGCAGTCTCACTGTTGCTGGCAACACATTAATTGTCACCTTCTCTAATTCAGAAGGCTCAGGCCCTAGAGTGATTCTTTTTGACATCACCAATCCTGCCGCGCCATTACTTGCAAAAACATTTGAACTCATTGACGGCTGTAATCCTATAAACGCAGCTGCGCGTGAGAACTACCCTTATTGGGTGGTGTCTTGTTCTAATGGCCAAATTCATGCTGGAACACTCGACGCAAATCTTGCAAATAGCAGCCTCAGTTATGTGCGAAACTATGCAGTAGCCCGTCGAGCACTACACATCGACACCTCGCGAAACTTACTGTTCGCATTTCCAACCCAACTAGGCGAACAGGAAACCTCTGACGTCGAACTTGAAGACAGTAAAACCTTCTCAGATCCTGCCGGTGTTGAAACCGCTGTGCCCAACCAGATTCCTGATTTTTACGAGCGAAATCGTGTTGTCAGGGCTGACAAAGCAAGACGCGGCCTCTATCAGTTTGCTGTTTACGATTTAGCGGCTGGTGCCGCTGGCGGTTGGCAGAAAAAAGAGTTTTCTGACTCTTTGGATGAACTTCGCTGGACCTATTTTTCACTGTCTGCAGCCGACGGCACGCCCGACGTTGCCGCCACTCCTGAAAATGCAAACAAACGATTTTACAGAACTAACTTTTGGGAAGCGCGCCCTGATCTAACTGATCCAAGCACCTTTTACCTCTCGCACAGAGGAAACCCGGACCCCAATCGTGGTGGGTCGCTGTTTGCAAACAACATTTTGCGTGTGAAAATCACGGGAGACATCACCTCTGCAGCTGTTTTCACATCCGATGCGCTATCATTTGAGAGGATTTACGGCTTTAAAAGCGAGCTCGAGCCTGCCAGCCGATACTTTGTTGGGGATTTCGATATCCAAACTGTGCAAGGTCAGCCACTTCTCGTGGTCAATCACTTCAAAGACTTCTCCAATTGGCCAGGCCAAGCCTATTTTTCCGTGGTCAGTAAGGTTATTGGCAACAACACTTGGATTGCTGAAACAAGCAGCACTTCGAGCTCTAAAGCGTTTTACCAGATTGCTCTCACACCATCGGGTCGAGCGTTGGCTGCGAACTTCTACGGAAACAGCTTAATTCTGTTGGACGTTACGCCTGGCGTTGGTATAACGGAACGAGCGACCAACATTCAATGAAACTCATGCCGCTGATGGCATTGACCGGCCAAGGCGATTGAATCCTTTAGACACTCTCATGGTCGAGAGTTAATGCGGGAGAACTTGTTATGCACTTAAAACGACTCACGGTACAAGGCTTCAAATCATTTGCCGACAAAGTTGTGCTCACGTTCGATAAGGGGATTACAGGAATCGTAGGACCAAATGGTTCCGGTAAAAGTAACGTCATCGACTCTGTTCGTTGGGTTATGGGCGAGCAAAACGCAAAAAATTTGCGGGGCGAAAAAGCCATCGACATTATTTTCGCTGGATCCGATAAGCGCAAAGCTTTGACCATGGCAGAAGTTGCTCTCACCTTCGACAACACCGAAGACACTGGCGTTTGTCCGCCTGAATACCGCCATGAGCCGGAAATCACACTCGGTCGACGCCTCTATGCAGACGGAGAGCGCGAATACTTCATTAACCGCAAACCATGTCGTCTAAAAGACATTGTCCAATTTTTTGCCGTCACTGGACTTGGTGGCCGTAGCTACTCGATGATTCAGCAGGGGCAGGTTGACAGAATCTTGAATGCTAAGCCCGAGGACGTTCGAGAGATTCTTGAAGAGGCCGCCGGTACACTCGTTTATAAACAGCGAAAAATTGAAGCACAGAAAAAACTTGAAGAGACTGCCTTAAACCTGTCTCGTGTTGAAGACATCCTGCGTGAAGTTGAAAAGCAGCAAGGAAGCCTTGAAAACCAGGTTGAGAAGGCAAAAATCTGGAAAGAGCTTACAGACGAACTTAGAGAGCTTGAGCTCAAGCTTTTCAGTCACAACTACCACTTCTTTAAAGAAAAGCTGACTGCCGTCGAAGAACAGATGCTTGCAGAGCAAAATAAGGAAGTCGACAACATTGCAAACCTCGCAACTTGGGAAGCTCGCTACGAGGAGCTTCAGCAAATACTTGCCGAGGCCGATCCTGAACTTGCAGTCCTTGGCGAACAGTTCACAGTCATCCGCGAAAGCATCGCTCGCGCTGAGGCACTCATTACCAATAGCCTGACGCGTGTTAGCGACAATGAAGTTCGCCTTTCTGCAATTGAAGGCGAACTCTCTGAAGAAGGGCAGCACCTAAAGGCGCTCGAGGAACAAGTAGAGCGTTGCGAAAAAGAACTATCTGCCGCTGAAGAGGAGGCGAAGGCACTCAGAGAACTGATTGAAGACTTCCAAAACGAAGTTGACGCTGTTGACGAGTCCTCAAACGTTTTCCGCACCCGCGTTGCTGAGTTCGAAGACGAAGTTAAAAATCTTGACCGACTACTAGAAAACAACAGACTTCGTCATGAATCGATTAGCCGCGAAGTTGAAAAAATTCGCGCCAGCCGTGCCGGCCACGGTCAGCGCATTGATCTTTTGGAAGCAGAGGCTCTCGATGCCCTTGAAGCTGTTGCCAAGTGGGAAGAAAAAGCCGCAGGTCAACAGGACGGTCTTGATAAAGAAATTCGGGAAAAACATGAGCGCGAGCGAATCCTGGCTCAAAGCTATAATCTGGTAAAAGAAGCTCAAACCGTTCGCGACCAAGGTAAAGAAAAATACCACGAAACCAAGGCGCGTCTGGCATCACTCGAGGAGCTTGTTGCAGGAGCTACCGATGTAGCTGCAAGCTGGGCAACCCTGACGGAAAAAGAAGGTGATCTCTCTGACATTTCTCTAGGACTAATCGCACACCACGTATCCTTTAATGATTCAGCTCAAGAACTTCCTAAGAAAGTTTTGACTGCGTTTGAAGGTTGGAGCGAACGACTTGTCGTTACAAATGCTGACCGTGTCAGTGACCTGGTGCGCATGTGCCAACGTCATAATGTTGGTGGCATGCCCGTTCTACTTTTAAAAGAATCTGAATCTGTTGATGCGTCTGCTGTCAGCTCATGGGCTTCGAAATTCGGTGCTGAGCCAATGTCTCAGTATCTGAATACAAGTAAAGCTGCCTCCGAGATTAAGGAGCTAACGAACAGAGTTTATTTACTTCAGGTATTACAACTAGACAGCGCAACCATCGACAGCATTCCAAAAGGTCTTATTGTTTTCACCCCACAAGGTCTATTGATTCATAGCGCCGGAGATTTCTTCATTGCAGGATCTGCAACCGGAGGCATCCTCTCTCGCAAAGCTGAACAAGAAAACCTGGCTAAAGAACTAAAAAACCTCGAGCGCACGTTGGCCCAGAGCCAAGCAGCCATCGATGAATTGGATCTTCGTATCAATGAAAACCGCCAAATCGTTGGCGACATCGATACAAAACTACAAGGACAAAACAAAGAAGTTCTTGGCGTCATGGCTGAGCTACAGCTTGCTCGCCAAACCGCCGAAAACAAGACTGAACTTGCGAATCAAGCGAGAGCCCAAGTCCAAGACATCGACAACCAGGACCGCGAATTTACCAGCGAACTGGAAACACTCTACGAATCACGGCAGTCCCTAGAAAAGGACCGAGAGACAGCCATCGAAGAGACAAGACAACTTCGTGAAGAATTTGCCAGTGTTGACGAGCGCCGTGAAGAAATCATGCGCCAAAATCAGCAGCGCCAACTAGACTTGGCACGCGCTGAGACAAGAGCCCAACAACTTCGTGAAAATCGCAAGCACTCTCAAGCTCAGCTTGAACTAGCACAGAACAAGCTAACGCGCCGCTATGACGAGCAGTCACGCCTGGCAAGTGAGATCGAGGAGTCGAAAGCCGCTCACAAAAGAGCCGAGGCAGATATTGAGATCTTGATTGTTCAGCGCGACGAGATCCAAGAAAAAATCAACGAAAAGCGTGACGCAAACGCCTCCATTCACGAAGAACTGAAGGTTGTCGACGCCAAGCTCCGTGATTGCCGCGAAGCGCAAGCAAGGTTACAAAAGGTTCTCAATGAAAAGAGCATTGAAGCAGAGCGTATTAAACTGGGCATAGAGTCTTTTACTGCTCAAGCTCTCGAGAAATATCAGGTAGACCTGGTAGAGCTGCCCTTTGTTAAAGATGAAGACTTTAGCCTCGACAAGGCTTCTCGCCAGTGCTCAACCCTGAGAAACAAAATTGAGGGAATTGGCCCAGTAAATCTTATGGCCATGAAAGAATACGAAGACCTATCCGAGCGCCGCACCTTCATCATGTCTCAGCGAGATGAAATTAACGCGTCGATAGAGGTTCTTAATACAGCGATTGCTGAAATTGAGCTTACAAGTAAAGACAAGTTTGGCGTCGTGTTTGAGGTTATCAATAAGAACTTTGGCGATCTTTTTGCCATATTGTTCCCGGGCGGCGAAGCGGCTTTGGAACTTACAAACAAAGAAGACCCGCTGGCTGGGGGCGTCGAGCTTATGGTTCGTCTACCTGGAAAGACCAGAAAAAGCATGTCGCTGTGCTCTGGTGGAGAAAAGGCTCTTACGGCAATCTCGCTTATCTTTGCACTTCTTAAGACCAAGCCAACACCGTTCTGCTTCCTTGATGAGGTTGACGCGCCGCTCGATGAGGCGAACGTCGGTCGCTACAACCGAGTTCTTGAAGCACTTTCTGAGCAGTTCCAATTTGTCGTTATTACACACAACAGAAGAACCATGGAGGTCCTTGACTCACTTTACGGCGTCACCATGCAAGAGGGTGGGGTCTCTACTGTGGTCGGCGTAGATATGAAAAAAGATCTTCCGCCTCACTTGAAAAAGGCCTTCAAAGAAATAAAACCACCAAGTCAGGTGCGTTCTGTAGAAGCCGCCCAAGCTAACTGATTTAAAAAAAGGGCACCCTACGGGGTGCCCTTTTCATTTTCTACCGAAACTTTTAAGCTGACCGTTCAAGATTCTGGTCGTGGGCAGCTCTCAACTTTTCTCGCAAGAATTGGACTTCCGCTTCAAATTGATTTGAAAGCTCGTCAAGAGCCCGCTTCTTTTCTGCTAACAAGCGATCCTCTAACGCCAGAATACGCTCGCGCGCCTCGCGCTCGTGAATAGAAAGTGATTCCCTTGCCGCTAAAAGTTGCTCTTTGATTTCTTCCAGCTCGTTTTTAAGTTTTGTATTACTCCACTCGACAACTGCAAATTCTGACTGAATCCGAGTTCTCTCTTGAATAAGCTCGGATTGAAGTCTTGCTAGATCAGCGGGCAGTGCCTCCGAAGATTCAAAAAGCGGAGTCTTTGACGGTTCTAAACTGGAGTCATCGTTAGAAAATCTTGGGTTCATATCTATGTCTGACCGATCATTCGAGTAACCATCACTACGCTGCACAAGCTCCGCTTCAAGCTGTTGAATGCGAGACTGCATTGACGCCTCCGAGCGCTCAGCAGCTTCGATAATAGCCTGCATTGATGCCAATTTTCTTTGGCCATCATCTCTAGACCTAGAAGTATCTGCCAACTCGCTCTCAAGGCTTTTTATACGTTGTTCAGCATCACCCAGTGACGCCTTAAGATACTTGACTGCCGATTCAAGTTGGCTGACAGCACGCGTATACTCTTCAATTCCTGACTCCATTTTCTTGGACCCCTTACCAAGGTCCATGAGTCTTTGTTGCAATTCGATATTTCTCTGTTGTTCTTCCTCAAATCTGAATTTGAAGTGGTCCGCCTCTTTTTTTGAGCGCTCAGCATGGGCTGCAGCGTTTTCTTCCTCGCTGTTGGACCGCTCCAGAAAAAACCACAGTAGAGAAAAGCAAATTAAAAGACCAATTAATCCAGCCGCTATAAAATAATTGACGCCAAAAAAAGCAGGTCGCACCTTAGTTTGATAAAACTTTGATTCGAGATTAGTGGCTGCTTTTTTAAATGTGACAAAAGTGTTAATCGCCGCTTTGCGATCGGACTTTGACAACTGATCTCTTATAGAAGCAGCTATCAAATAGAGGTCTGCCAATTCCTTCTGATTGTAACGACCATCTATAGCGTCTTTTTCGACAAGAACTTGCTCGAGCATATCAGCTGCTCGTTGAGCCTCATCCTCAATCACCACCTCGTCAGCAAGCATCAGACGGGAGACTGCCAGGCTTAGTCTTGTCAGACCATCGTCGGAGTCAAACTCGCGGTCAACTTGAACAAGACCCCAACCACATAGACAAAGAGACACGATAAATCCCAATGCGATCCAAATTTTAATTGGCTTTGCAGAGTTCATGAAAAAGGCGCGCCTCTCTTCGGCAGCAATGCCATCGCCTGAGGCATTTTCCGGCGCCAGCTCAGATGGTTTTTCGATGTAAATTGAACTTATTTCCATATTCATATTTTATCCCGATTAGCAGCCTTCTTTTAGGAGCAAGATTTTGCCCAATTATCCTCGTTACGAGGTCGTTTTAAAGACGCCTAGGCAGATTTTGCCTAGTTCGACTCTCCTTCAGGCCAGGCTCGGTGTATACTAGGAGGGTAGCTACTCGAGGTGACCATATATGAAACAAATTTATCTGAAGTCTTCTTTCTTAATTCTTGCATCTGCAGCAATCCTTAGCTGCGGGAAAGACGACAAAGCTCCGGGTGAAGGCGGCAGCCAAGAGCAGCTACAGCTGTCGACCTCCGAACAAATCATGGCTGAATGGTCTGGAGTCTACAATGCTCTCTCGGCCGGTGAACCAGTTAGTGAAACATTCGCCGCCAAAGCAAGTTTCACTGCAGACTACCAATTTGAAATATCCCTAGAAAATGACCCTAGTGCGAAAGTGGTTGGCACCTGGAATGAGTTTCAAGGAAAGACTCTCATTTTAAAGATTTCAGGTTCAACTATATCGGCCGTAGGATCTGCCGGGAAAATTGTCGAGACAGACCTTGATCTTACCGGTGCAGCATTAAGGATCCGCAATAAGAATTTTGACCTCAGACTCTCCAAGAAAACTACGTCTATTCCGTCAGGGGATCCAGTTGCAGGTCGTCACTTTTTTTCTGGTTCATGGTTATGCGACAACGGCGCGGGCCGTAGAACAAAGATTTCGATCGATGATGATAATAATTTTAAACTGAGTTCTGTGCGGGCCACCGAACGCGCCTTTGTTGCAACGGGAGATCTCTCGGAGGTTGCCGAGGCTCGTGCCGTTCTTAGTGTAAGTTCGTCATCGGATCCTCTAGCCGATGGATCTTACTTCGAGCTTACTAAAGATGGATCTAACGCTCAGCTTATGCTTTCTTCGCCGAATTCACCGCCGCTTCGTCTTGGCAAATGTTTTCGTTAGCTGATTTTAGGCTGTCATTAAAACGTAAGCTTGTAAGGCTGAAAAAATTGATTCAAGCCAATGCTGACACCGCGACTTTTCGTTGTTCCAATCGATAGTCCGTAGTCGACCCGCAGTATCAGACGATAAACCTGTGGGATAGAAATTCTAAAACCAGCTCCCGTTGACGTCTCACGGCCCGAGCCTGTAGGCTCGGAGTCAAGCCACGCAGCTCCAGAGTCAATAAAAACCGCAGACTGAATGTGGGCATATTGAAATTTTGCAGCGACCGCCCTTAACTCCAAATTGGTGTATGCGATTTTATTCCCATAACGAATCCCATCTGGCAGCCCACGAATTGAATCAAACCCACCCAAGTAGTACAGTCCACTTAATGTTTTATCGGTCGTGGAACCGATGAACCCATGTGCCGCAAGATTAACGTCGCGGCCAACTAATGCGTAACCAAAGACCTCAGCCTCGGAAAAAGCTCCAGTACTTTGAGGCGCCCTTGACGTCCCGGCAACCAGGCGGCCTTTAAGACCATCCATACTTAGTCCATAAATAGTCAGATCATCTCCAGCAATGATCGCCCCAAAAACACCGCCAAAACCAGCTTTCGTATTCAAGGAAACACCCCTTGGATACTCATCACTTGAGGCCTTGGACGCCTGAGATTTGGCAAAGGACGATGGGCTTTCACGGGAGACTTGGAGGTGAAAACCTGCCTGCAGCGAACCATGCCGACCAATACGGCCAATTGGATAAAGCCACTGCATCTTTGTCAGAAGGGACTCACTATCTGCAAAACCAAATACGTCACCATTGTGGTCATAAAACTGACGCCGTCGCCGGTCGAGCCAAATTTCGCCCCCCCAAAGCCCAAGTCCTCGCCAGGCTCGAGGCGACTTGAAGAATAAAAAAGCTCCGGGAGGCTGGTTGCCATAGCGACGAACCTCCCCGCCAATCGCTAATAGACGTCCAAATGCATTTGTTTCATATCCACCCAAAATTACGAGCGGTGTGCCGCCACCATATGCGCCGCGAATAACTGGAATTCTTGTCCATTTTTCATTTACGAATATCTGGGACTTACAAGAACCTTTTACAGATGGCTCAACCCTGACGCTCGCCGCGGTAAAAATATCTGTGGTCATTATTTTTTTTTGGAGCGCCTCGATATCATCTGAGTTTTTAATCAGGACGCGGCTCAGCTCCAAGTAGTCACGAAACCACTGTTCATCGGTGCGCTGAAGTCCAAAGATTTCATAGTCGATGTTTTGACAGCTAAACTGAGCGGGCGACGACGGGCCTGGTACGTTTTTTTCATCTTGTGCCCCTGTATATGTGGTCACAAATAAATTGATCGCTGCGATCCATGAAATGGGCGCTATGCCCCCAGTAAACACCTTCATCACAGGTAAGGATCTTCTTTCGATAAATAATTGGTGACGTAGTCCGTCACACCGTCTTCTAAAGATGTCATCTTTTTTTTGTAGCCTGTTCGCTGTCTAAGCTCCTCCAAATCAGCCTCCGTAAAATACTGATATTGGTTACGCAGCTGCTCTGGCATGTCGATCCATTCCAATTTTTCCTTTTTTGAACCAAGCGCCCTAAATACAGAGCGGCCAAGATCTGCAAATGATCGTGCTTTGCCGGAACCTAGATTAAATATGCCGCTGACGGCTAGACGCCTAACGCTATAAAGATGATAAAGGACATCCACGACATCCTTTACATAGACAAAGTCGCGCATCTGGTCGCCGTGTTTGACGCCTTCCTTATAACTCTTAAATAGGCGAAGCGAGCCGCGCTCTTTAACCTGGGGGAAAGCATGATAAACAACACTGGCCTGACCACCTTTGTGATATTCCTGGGGCCCATAAACGTTAAAAAACTTCAGGCCCGCCCAAAACGATGGCTTCATAGTCTGCTTCATCGCCCAGAGATCAAACATGTGTTTGCTATAACCGTATGGGTTAATCGGACGAAGCTTAGTGATGTTTTTCGGACTGTCACTGTAACCCGATTCGCCTGATCCATAAGTTGCAGCAGATGACGCGTAGATGAAAGGTATCTTGTTCTTTGAACAATAGTTCCAAAGGTTCATCGAGTAATGCAGGTTATTCTCGACAAGATAATCCACATCGGTCGCTGTAGTGGATGAGCAAGCACCCATATGAAAAATCGCATCGATCGACTTGCCTTTAGGCAATTGCTCCAACCATTCAAAAAAACGATCTTTGTGGATAATATCAGTGATTTGACGCTTAACTAGATTTTTCCATTTGGAGCCTTCTCCCATACGGTCAACGACGACAATATCTGAGATGCCCTTCTCGTTTAGCTTCCAAACCAATGCCGATCCGATGAAACCGGCGCCACCCGTAACGATAATCATTTGCTTGACCCTCCATTTGGGGCTAGACTCCCATCCTGCCATAGTTTTCGCGATGTTGGAATTGTTCTAGTGAGACTATTTTCAAATGGGCATCGGATTTTTAGAGTTAGTTATTATCGCGCTTGCTGGCTTGGTTGTCCTAGGTCCTCACAGGATTCCTGAGTTGCTGCGACAGGTGGCTAAGTTTTATGTCCATCTCAAGCGCACCTCCAACGATCTTAAAAGCGCTTTTGATCATGTAGTCCACGAGGCTGAGGCGCAGCTAAAAGATGCTGAGTTACCCAAAGCGGTGATCACCTCTAATATGCCGACTCGTCCGTCACCGGCTCCGGTTTCTCAAGATCAAGTACCCGAGCAGGCCACGTCCAAGCCAGCCTCAAGCCCCCGAGCCGATGGGACCGCGTCCTGGGATCTATCCTCCGAAAATAATCGAAAAGAATCGGAATAAAGGGAGTTTGTCTTGGACTGGCTTCATCAATTTCCTTCACCACACTTAAAACGAAACCCGAAATCCAAAGTCCTGGAAATTGGTGGCGTAAGTCTCGACGAGCTAGCCAAAACCTATGGAACACCACTCTTCATCTACGACTTGGACCGCATTGTGCATCGGGCATCTGAAATCAGAGATGAGCTTTTAAAAGTTACGCCGTCATCCCGAGCTTTCTATGCGATGAAAGCACAAAGCAATATCAATATTTTACGATCAATCAATAGTCTTGGTCTCGGGATGGACGTCGTTAGTGGAGGCGAAATTGAGCGCGCACTTGCGGCTGGGGTGAGTGGTTCAAGCATCGTATTTTCAGGGGTAGCAAAGACCGAGTCAGAAATCCGCTTAGGTATTCGTGAAAATATCGCGTCTTTCAACATAGAGTCACCCCATGAGGTTGATCAGTTACTGCGTCTATCAAATGGTACCAGCCAAAAAATTCCAGTCGCTCTGCGAATCAACCCAGATGTCGATGGTAAGACGCATGCAAAAATCAACACCGGGCTAGCCGAGACAAAATTTGGACTAAGTCTTGTCTTGGCTAAAACCATGGCCAGGAAAATCCTTCAGTCGGACAATCTACTACTATCTGGAATTAGCTGTCATATCGGCAGTCAAATTTTTGATCTAGAGACTATTAAGACGGCCGCCATCAGCATGAAAGACTTCGCTCTAGATTTGCTAAGTATGGGAGCTCCGATAAATCATATCGATATGGGCGGAGGTATTGGAGTAGCCTACAGTCCTGGTGAATATGCTCATCAGCCCACGTTCAAGCAATGGGTTGAAACTGCTTGTTTATCTTTACCAGGACCAAACTTTGATCTCCATCTGGAGCCAGGACGCTCGATCGTAGCAGACGCTGGCATTTTGTTAACAGAGGTCATAGACGTTAAGATTGGCGACGAGAAGAACTTTGTGATCGTCGATGCAGGCATGACAGAGCTCGTTAGACCGGCGATGTATGACGCCTACCATCATATTGTTCCAGTTCATTTAAAGTCGGAGCAAGAAAAATCTCAAATCTTCGATGTAGTCGGTCCGGTTTGTGAAACATCCTGTTGGCTTGCCTCGGGAGCATCGTTAAAGGGTGTTCAACTTGGGGACCACCTGGCGATTCTTATGGCCGGAGCCTATGGTATGTCCATGGCCTCTAATTATAATACGAGACCGAGACCCGCTGAGGTTGCCGTTACACGTGGAGCCACTCGCTTGATTCGTGAAAGAGAAAAGCTCAGCTCCCTATGGGAGTCTGAGCTTATCTAATCTAATCTAATTAAATAGACTCTGACTTATTTTCCCCAGTCACGAATCTTTGCAACGAGTCCTTTGATTTCGTCGTCGCTTAGAACAGCGCCCCAAGGAGGCATGGTTCCGGAAAGCCCCACTGCAGCACCACCCTCTTTAATCGCCTTTGCGATATGAGCATCGTCCACCTTGGCTTGCCATACTTTGTCATGAAAATTTCTTGGCTTTGGATTCATGGCTGCTGAGGCTGCGCCGTCTGCCTTACCATCTGCACCATGACAACTACTGCATAGAGATGAGTACTTACCTGAAATCGGATCGGTTTCAGCAACAGCCACCGTTGGTGCTGGCATCTCACCCTTTTCTGTAAGTTTTAAATTGTTCGCACTTGTTATTTGTCGTTCAGACGTAAACTGTTTCCAGTAAGGAATCGGGTTATACTGGTCCATACACGATGACATGATGGCTGCGCAGGCTAAAATCGCTAAAATGGCTTTCATAATTCGGCCTTCCTCTTTGAAATCAAGCCCCTACTATAGCAAAGGCCGACATCCAAATTAAAGCAGTAATTTCCTGGAAATCTCCTCCGGTGCAAGACCTATCACCTCAAAAGTCTTGTAGCGAGACAGTAAACCCTGAGTCAAAACGACATTTTTGAATTTTGTGCCCAGTCGCTCTGCAATAAATTTAGTCAAAGCCTCATTTGCTTGACCTCCAACCGGGGGTGATGAAATTTTAATCTTTAGCCTCCCGCCGAACTCCCCAACCACCTCGGAAGATCTCCCCCCAGGCTGGGCATAAACTAGGACAAGAACACTTTCGGCCGTCTCGCCAGCCTTGATCCATGACGTGGATGTGTTGCCCATCAGATTTGGTCACCGATTTTGTAACTAAGACGGACCGCAAATCGACTCTGAGTTGATCGTCCATTTTGGCCCTCACCAAAACCGCCACGATAGCCCCCGCCGATTTTACCATCGCGTCGCCACTCACGCGTAACAGCTGTTGTCAGCTGCAGTTGCTCCTCAAGAAACCAACTGCTTCCTATTTCCGACTGGATACCACGCACAGGTACTGAATTCGACAGAACACCTTCTGGATGCATTTGTCCATCACCAAACCATACACCAGCATGGATTTGATGACTCGAGCGAAAGTCAGTCGACGTAAGCAAGCCAACACTTGTTAATTTAATATCTGAAATTGTTGTCTCAGATCGCTCATGGGCCTGTCTTAAATGCCGCGCCTCAAAAGAAACTTGAAGAGGCCATGGAATAACTGATTCAAACTTTTGTCTGACTGCAAATTGATACCAATCAATTTGCCTGATACCAGTTTCTGCGCGCTCTTGAAGCGTCACACCACCGATTCCTAACTTCAGAGCCTCGCCTAAGGCTAGTTTCGCCTGAAAAGATCCGCCCCAGTAGGGCTCACGCTTTGCAGGACTCTCTCCAATCTCAGATGAACGTCCAATCCGAGCGTCATGACGATCATTACGACCGCCGAGAATATCCAGGGAAAGAGCTAAAGAGTGCGCACCAATCGAGCTTTGTCCGGTTTTAAAAAGGTCATTTGCGGAAAATCCTGCGGCAAAACTTTTTTGAGGACCCTGCACCCTTAGGCCAAACCCTAACAGTTCTGGAGACACGGCATAATCATCTAAAACTCTGGAAATAACCCCCAAATGTGACTGAACCTGTGTGTGTTTAAAGACCAAGCGATATTCATCGAGGAGTTGAACTGACGGCATCTCTTCAATAACCCGGCCCGAGCGAGTATCGATTTCCTTAGCATTCGCTGGGACATTCAATGCGTCAGGTCTCAGTGAGAGCTCAACACCAGCCCCGCGCGGTACATAAAACGCAAGGTCCAAGGCTGACCTAGAAAGACCGAAAGATGGCGTATTTGCCGACACCACGGTTGAATCCTGTTGCGAGCCAACATCCTGGCGCGCTGATCTACCCTGAGCAAAACCCCGAACCTCTGTCAGAAGACCAAGATCAAGACTGAATCTATATAAGACCGTAGAAGCTTTGCCCGTAGGAACACTTTTTTCACTTTGACCAAATACAGAGGACGAAAACAGCAGAAAAATAATAGAAACACGAGATGGGATCCTTTGCATGCAGAACTCCTCGACACATGATGGCGTCATAGTTTTGTCACTTCGGTCAATTTCATGGCGCCAACTGTTGGAACTTTGTCGCTCAGATCGGTTGGCGTCTTCAAGTATGACAAAAATACAAAAACAAAATTTATTGTTGTAGATCTGGGCACTCTCATTATACAGCCTGACCCCCCACGACACGGAAATTTTTTCCCACTAATTTTGGCATACCTTTTGAATTACATCCGATGAATCGGTGTGTCTGGTGCAACCACGCCCACCGCAGCGCGATTTCGGTACGGAGTTGGTAATGTCGAAAAAAGAAGAAAAAAAGCCAGAAAAAAAAGAAAAAGCTCCCGCAACACCCGAACAGGAAGCTGCTGCGGGTAAGAAAAAGAAACTTATTATTTTCGGTGCGGCAGGTCTCCTCGTGGTTGCCGGAGGTGCCTTCGCTGCGATGAAGTTTCTTGGCGGATCTTCAAAGGATAAAAATAGCCCTCCCGCCGAGACCCCAGCCGAAACTGCCTCCGAGGACGCCGAGAAGGAGTCGGAACACGGTGGCGCCGAGGGTAAAGCGGAGGGTAAAGCCGATGGCGACGCGCATGGTGAGTCTAAAAAAGACGATGGGCACGGCGGCGGACATGCTGAAGCAAAAAAAGATGATGGACACGGAGAGGCTAAAAAAGACGATGGGCACGGCGGCGGACATGCTGAAGCGAAAAAAGACGACGCACATAGCGGTGGTCATGGTGAGGCAAAAAAAGAAGACGGACATGGGGAAGAAAAGGCTAAAGAGGGCGGCGATAAAGCCGCTACAGGTCGCTACGCCGGAATTGGGTTGATGTATGAAATGAAGCCATTCCACCTCAATTTAGGCAATCCACTGGAGAATCGTTACGTCCGCATGGAGATTCGCCTCGAATACAGTAACGACGATCAGAAGTCAGAATTGACCGCCCGTGATAGTCAGCTGCGTGACGCCGTCGTGTCTATTATCAGCCGTAAAACACGCGAGCACCTGATCAGTCCTGATGGGAAAGACCAACTAAGACTTGAGATAAAAAACCGGCTCAACCAGTACTTGGATAAGAAAATCACAAATGTTTACATCACTGACATTCTGATCGAGTGACGTTTTCGCATCGTTTTACCACTGACTAAACTGCGCGGAGAATACGATGAATCAGGTCCTGTCACAAAATGAAGTTGATGCTCTCTTGTCAGCCGTCTCTGACAATGGAACGCCACAACCTGGAGCACCAGCGCCAGGCGGTCTAGGGGTCATGCAGTATGATTTGGCAAATAACGACAAAATTATCCGTGGCAGGATGCCAACTCTCGACATTATTCATGACCGATTTATCCGCCTCTTCCGAATGAATCTGTCTAACTCCTTGCGAAAGATGGCAAACATTTCTGTTAACAGCACGGGTCCGATGAAGTTCTCGGAATTTATGAACTCTCTCCCATTACCATCCTGCCTTAACATTCTTCGACTTGACCCGCTCCGCGGGGCTGCCGTCATGGTCATCGAATCCAAACTCCTTTATGCACTGGTTGACAGCTTTTTTGGTGGAGGCGAAGCCCCATTTACAAAAATCGAAGGAAAAGATTTCACGCCTATTGAAATAAAAATAGCCCGTCGCGTTGTATTAAATGCCATTGATGACCTTGAAAAGGCATGGGAGCCAGTCTACCCGTTAAAAATCGGATATAGCAGAACCGAAATCAACCCACAATTCGTTGCGGTGGTTCCACCATCCGATGTGGTCATAGCGACCACGTTTGATATTGAGTTGGAGAAAGTTAGCGGGACGATAAAGCTTGTCATCCCTTACGCGACTCTAGAGCCAATCAAGTCAAAACTGTCAGTGGGATTTCAAAGCGAGCAGCTTGAGGTCGACTTCATTTGGATCAACCGGATCAAAGAACAGATCATGCAAACCCCAGCCAACATCAATGTGAAGCTTGGCCAAGCCGACATATCAGTTAGAGATCTTCTTGAACTTGAGCCTGGAGATGTCATTCAGCTCAATACAGACGCAACACTTCCGCTAGATGTTCTAGTTGAAGGGGAACCAAAGTTTAAAGGTATTCCAGGATTATCAAAAGGAAATAGAGCAATCAAAATCACGGATGTAATCGGATAAACCCGAACGCACGATCTTCAACAAGGAGCGATGTCATGTCAATGGATGGAAGCGAAGTAAAACCAGAGAACTTTGGTCTCGGAAACGAACTTGATGATGCGCTTTCTGATGCTGGTGGCGCAGAATCCGGAAAGGCCGAAGACAATCAGCGCGTCGCTGCTGACGGTCCAGCAGCACGACTTGGAAAGACGGATTTTTCTAAACTGAAAATGATTTTAGATATCCCACTAAAGGTGAGCGTAGAGCTCGGACGAACTAAAATGCTTGTCAATGATTTACTCCAGCTTGGTCAAGGCTCCGTAATTGAGCTTGAAAAAATTGCTGGAGAGCCCATGGAAATTCTTATCAATGACAAACTAGTGGCAATGGGTGAGGTTGTCGTAGTTAACGAACACTTTGGTGTTCGCCTTACGGACGTTGTCAGTCAATTTGGTCTCGGTGATTTTGGCGCAACTAAAGATGCAATTTAATTAGAATCAAACATTCCGCTGGAGAGCAGTCATGTCAACCAAACTTCTAACCTTCATTCTAGGCGCCGCTGCCGCAACGGTCGCTTTTGGAAACACTCCAAAAACCCCACAGTCACCAGTGCCTAATATTGAAACTCCAAATTCGTCACCCGTCATGCGTGAGGCTACAGCAGACGCGATAGAGACAACTGCTGATTCGGTCCTAGCTGCTCCCGCCGAATTGACATTGCCACAAAAAGCAAATATAGCCGGCTCGACTATCGAGAAGACTCTACCAGATCAGACGCTTGCCGATCAGCTTGCTGCGAAGAAAGCAGAGCAGCAAAAAATCGCTACCCAGAAAGCTCAGGCACAAAAACTGGCTCGTCAAAAGGCGGCCGCTCAAAAACTTGTGGCCCAAAAGGCTGCAGCAAAAAAAGCGCTTGCGGCAAAACAAGCAGAAGAAAAACCTACGAAATCCGGCGCACCGACACTAGGTTCGGTAACGACCGAAGTTGAAGGTGATATGACTATCATCACGGCGCGGATGAACAACTCTCCTGATTGGAAAGACGTTGTCGTTGAGGAGCATGGAACTTTTTTACAAGTAAAACTACCGGGAACAATTATTCCATCATCGGGCGAATTTATTGATGGAAATGGTCCATTCTTAAAAAAGATAGCCACGTTTCAAATTGGCGACTCTGATGGTGCCATTCGTCTATTTGTCAATCAGGATGGCGCCAAAGCAAAACTTGCGACTACAGCGGAGGTCCTGGGTGATCGAATAGTTATGACAATCGATCATAAAAAGCTCGAGCAGTTGATTGCCCCACCTGCAAAGGCAAAATCTGACGCTCCAACGGCTGCGGATGTTATAGCAAAGACAAGCGTCGAAAGCTCTCAGCCAGCACCGTCCGACCTAATTTCCGCTGCGGGAACCATTCAAGGCGAGTCTAAGCCGAACTCCAAATCTGAGCCCGTACAACATCTGTACAATAAGCTGACAAAAGTTGCCGGTTTTTGTGCTGCTTTATTCTTTGCTTTCTTAGCAGTCCACCAACTGAGAACTAAGAAAGGAAAGAAACGATCGTCGTCACTTGCTACTGATGAAATTGAACCGGCAACACTGAAGATTTTATCGACAATAAATCTCGGTCAAAAGCAGCGACTTAGCCTTGTACAAGTAGGGTCTCAGCAAGTCCTTCTTGGAGTCTCTTCCGAATCCATAAACATGCTCACAACAATTGAGTCGCGTCCAACGGCAAGTTTTGCAAGCCAACTACAGATGGCAAATCCAAACGCCGAAATCCGACTTAAGGCCCCTGACGAGCTACCTCAGCAACGTCCTCAAAGAAGAACACTTCCGACAGGCATTAATAGCTCGACAACGTCCAGCAAGGGAAACGCATCTGCATCTTCTAGTATCAACATCGCCATCGACGATGACGGACCGCGCGTCACCACAACTAAATCTGTAAAAAAAGAAGAAGACATCACGCGCATGCTACGAGATAGGCTCAGGAATCTGCCTCCGGGATAAACATTTCACTGTTGGAAATAAAAGCATGCTCAGCAAAAATAAAAAATTACTGGTTTACGTGCTTGCTGGAGTAGCCGTTGCACTAACGGCTAACGCCGCGTTCGCAGACGCGGGAGTTCCAAAGCTGCAAGTAAATCTGAGCCAAACCGACGATCCAACAGCTGTTGTCCCTGCCATTAAGATCATAAGCATTCTGACGGTACTCAGTGTTGCTCCAGCAATTCTTTTGATGATGACCTCTTTTACACGAATCTTGGTCGTCTTGAGCTTTCTTAAACAAGCGATAGGAACAAATACGATGCCGCCCAATCAGGTGGTCCTTGGATTGTCCCTGTTTCTTACGATGTTTACGATGGCTCCTGTTTGGGGCCCGATCAACGACCGAGTGATAACACCACTTTCACAGAATGCGATTACCCAGGAACAGGCACTCAATGAGATTACCAAACCTGTGCGTAAGTTCATGCTCGCGGAAACCAGGGAGTCTGATCTCGGCTTATTCATGAATCTTTCTAAGCTGAATAAACCAGCGAATGAGTCAGAGATCCCGATGAGTGTTTTGATCCCATCATTTATGATCAGCGAGCTCAAAACAGCATTTCAGATTGGGTTTCTGATCTACATTCCGTTTCTTGTTATCGACATGGTGGTCTCAGCCATCCTTATGGCTATGGGCATGATGATGCTACCGCCTACCGTGGTATCACTTCCATTTAAGCTGGTTCTTTTTGTGCTTGTTGACGGTTGGTCACTGATAGTTGGCGCACTCGTAAAAAGCTTCCACACTTACTCGTAAAAGAGGTGGCTAATGACAGAGCAAACCGTTATCGACCTTGGACTAAACGCCGTCTGGATCGCAAGCCTGATTTCAGCGCCTGCTTTGCTAGCCATTCTGATTACGGGACTCATCGTCTCAGTTCTGCAGGCAGCAACTCAAATCAACGAACAGACATTAAGTTTTATTCCTAAGATTTTGGTCATGACAATTGCACTGGCTATCACCGGCCCCTGGATCCTTGAAACATTTATTCACTTCACCATTGGCATTTTCAACCGTATCCCAAACATAGTCCGATAATGAGGGAATGAATCCGTGTTTGCCTTCAGTACAGAAGCAATATTGACTGCAGCAGCGACATTCCTTCGCATAAGCTGCATCATAGCTCTCTTGCCCCTATTTGGGGAGGCAAACGTTCCCGTTCGCGTGCGAATTCTTCTGTCTGTCGCATTAACCGTAGGAATCTACCCACTATTGCCAGCCTCATATGAACACCAGCTAGTCGCTGCACTATCGGACGTTGCACCCTTAAGCTTGTTGATAATACGAGAGATGCTGATAGGGCTCGTCATCGGATATACCGCAAAACTCGCTTTCGATGGAATTGTTATGGCCGCTAACATGGTTGGCCTGCAGATGGGCTTTAATACCGGCAGCATTTTCATGCCTGATAGCGATGAACAGACCAATGGATTCAGCGCACTACATCGACTGCTTATTATTCTTATTTTTCTCGCACTCAACATGCATCATATCTACATTAAAACTATCTGGGACTCATTCGTCGTCATCCCTATTGGGCAAGCTCTTCCAACCGGTCAGCTTCAAGACATTCTTCTGCGTGTATCGGCGGCCGTATTTTCTACTTCGTTGCAGCTTGCCGCACCTCTTCTTGTTGGTCTTCTCTTCTCAACAGCCGCCATGGGTCTCATTAATCGAGCAGTGCCCCAGGCGAATGTCTTTGTATTGAGCTTTCCAACTAATTTCTTTGTCGGGCTATTTATCTACATGGCCCTACTTCCGCTCCTTCCCGGTTGGCTTCAAAGCCATTTCTCTGAGAGCCAGAGACATTTATTAACCGCTCTAGTCGCTATCGGCCGATAAATCTAGGAGGGCAGTATGGCTGAAGGTGATAACAGCACAGACCAAGAAGATAAAACCGAAGAAGCGTCCGCGGAGCGGCGTGACGACTTCCGCGAGCAGGGAAACGTTGCCAATAGTCACGATCTGAGCCAAGTCGCAGGGCTCGCTGCCATTGCGATTTTTATCAGCTGGTATACTCCGCAAATTATTAGCATCTCCAAAAAACTATTTATTCGAAACTTTCAGGCTGCAGAAACATTCCGCGTGTCTGACAAAAACCTTATGTCTTATCTCAGTACAACTTGGCTCGACATCCTCTACATCATTTCACCAATCTTTATTGTCGCAGCCCTTGCAGGCTCCCTCGCCACACTGTTACAGACACAATTCAACTGGTCGTGGAAGAAGCTTGAATTCAACTGGGAAAAATTAAATCCCTTACCAGGCATTGGACGACTCTTTAGTAAAGACACAGTGGTTGGCATTATTAAGACCATTGCCAAGCTGTTTGCCGTCTCGGTCATCGCGTGGCTCATATTGGCTGGAGAATGGAGGAAGGTGCCGTCTCTTCTTAACTCTAGTTTCATTTATTCATGGAATTACTGGAATGACATCACGACCCAGCTCCTTTGGGGCGTCATTGGTCTAATGCTTTTTGTTGGTGCTGGTGACTTTATTTATAATTTTGTCAGCATGGAAAACAAAATGAAAATGTCCAAAGAGGAAGTTAAAGAGGAGATCAAACAACGCGAAACCGATCCACATGTTAAGGCAAAACTACGCCGAATGGCGCGAGAAATAGCTACTAGAAAAGCCGTCGAGAACACGAAGAAGGCGACTGTTTTAATTACAAATCCTACGCATTATTCCATAGCCATTCGCTACGAAATTGGAATGGCTGCTCCCGTTGTTTTGGCTAAAGGGGTAGACTTCCTGGCCCTTAAAATGCGCGAGGTTGCTCGCGAGTCTGAAATACCTATTGTTGAAAATAAGCCGTTGGCGCGGGCCATCTATGCCTCAGTTAAAGAAGGAGAAGAGATCCCGGTCGGCATGTATCAGGCTGTTAGCGAGATTATTAAATTTGTTTTCAAACTCAAGGGCGTCAGTGTACCGCGTCGGCAAGAAGTGGCGCGAAACCAAGAGTCCATTGAGTAAATCTGAGAGGGAACCATGGCACAGGCGACAGCAAAATCAATCAAGCAAAATCGCGAGCGGGCAAAATCGTCCGGGCCAGGATTTTTGGAAATCATCAAAAGTACAGACGTGCTTTTTGCCGTTGGCGTTGTTGCCGGCGTTTTCTTGATGCTCGTACCTCTTCCCCCGCTTCTAATGGACATGCTTCTAGCCATCTCCATCACTCTTGGAGTCTTGATTCTTTTGATCTCCACCTACATAAAAGAGCCACTAGAGTTTTCAACGTTCCCTACAATTCTTTTATTATCAACAGGACTTCGACTGGCATTAAACGTTGCAAGTACACGAGCGATTCTTCTCGATGGAGCCACAGGCGAAATTTCACACGTGATCCAGGCTTTCGGCGAGTTTGTGGTAGGGGGTAATTACTTCGTCGGAGTTGTAATTTTCCTTATTTTGAACGTTGTAAACTTCTTCGTTATCACTAAAGGTTCCGGACGGGTCGCTGAGGTTGGCGCCCGATTCACCTTGGACGCAATGCCCGGTAAGCAAATGGCCATTGATGCCGAGCTAAATGCTGGTGTCATCGATAGAGAAGAAGCCAAACGACGCCGAAGGAAAGTTGAACGCGAAGCTGATTTCCATGGCTCCATGGATGGTGCGTCCAAATTCGTTCGTGGAGATGCAATTGCAGGCATCATTATCACCCTAATTAACGTAATTGTCGGCTTAGCGGTTGGCGTGATGCAGCATGGAATGTCATTTAAAGATGCCGCATCGAAGTATACATTGCTGTCGATTGGTGATGGACTTGTTGCAATCATTCCATCCCTCCTTATTTCAATTGCCGCCGGTATCGTTGTAACAAGAAGCTCTACCGAGGCCGGCCTAAGTGACGAAATCCAAGGCCAATTTGTCACCCATACAAAGCCACTTTACGTCTGCGGTGGTCTTATGGGCGTCCTCAGCATTCTTCCAGGATTTCCCTTTCTGCCGTTTATTGCACTCGCAATATTATTTTTCTTTATAGGCCGCTATAGCGCCGCAGCAGTTGCCGAGAAGGAGGCTGAGCGCATTGCAGAAGAGGCCAATAAGAGCCGACTTGCGGAAGGAACTTCTGACTCCATTGAAAGCATGCTGCACGTCGACACCCTTAGCCTTGAGGTTGGCGTTGGCTTAGTCCCATTGGTAGATCAGGCGCAGGATGGAGAGGTTCTCGAACGAATAGTCAGCGCGAGGAAGCAATTTGCGCAAGACCTAGGAATCATTGTTCCGATGGTCATGGTTCGAGACAATATTCAGTTAAAACCTGGTGAATATCAGATCCTGTTAAAAGGAAACGTGATAGGTCGCGGAAACCTTATGGTCGATCACTGGCTAGCAATGGATCCAGGAGACATTTCGGATCCCATCAGAGGCATTAAAGCGAAGGAGCCAGCTTACGGACTTGACGCTCTTTGGATCAAGACGGCCCAGAAGGACGAAGCTACATTCCGCGGTTATACCGTTGTTAACTGCGCCACAGTGATTGTTACCCACCTGACAAAACTGATTGGCGAGAACGCTCATAATCTGCTGGGGCGCCAGGAGACCCAAAAACTTATCGATAATTTGAAAGCCGAAGCGCCCAAGGTGGTCGATGAAGTTATCGGCGCTGACCGTATGACACTCGGAGATGTCGTCAAAGTCTTACAAAACCTGTTGGCAGAATCAGTAAGTATTCGGGATATCCACAGTATTTTTGAGACCCTTGCCGATCACTGCAAGAAGGTCTCACATCCAGATATCCTGACACGTTATGTCCGTAAATCAATTGGGCGTGGTATAATTAAAAAATACTTAGCAAACGAAAATACTCTGCACATTGCAACGCTCGATCGGGCCGTGGAAGACGTTTTAGTTGGCGCACTCCAATCTGCCGAAGATGGCTCCACATACTTCAACATCGACACGAAGTATGTTGAGCGCCTACTAAATCAGGTCGCCGATGTCATGCGCAAATTTGACTCGTTTGGAACCATGCCGGTCTTAGTGTGCGGCTCACGAATTCGGTGGGACCTGAGAAAGCTCATCAATCGGTTTGTGCCAGGAATCGTGGTGGTAGCATTCGACGAGATCCCTTCTGAGGTGCAAACAAATAAGGTTGGTGTTGTGTCGTTGTAAGAAGCTTTTTGAGCGAAAGGAAACTCTTATGCAGGTGAGAAAATTTGAAGCTACGACCATGCGTGATGCCGTTGCCGCCGTGAAGCGAGAGCTGGGTGTAAACGCCGTTATTCTCTCCACAAAGGAACTTCCTCCGGTTGACCCTGGAATGCCTAAGCTATACGAGGTAACAGCCGCGGCATCAGTGTCATCAAAAGCGGGAGCCGAAACAGCATCAACCAATCGCAGCGAAATGATGAACAAAGCTTCGGATCTTGAACTTGCACACAAGATGAGTTCGCTGGCAGAGCAAGTAGCTACGTCTAGACAGGTCAGACTTCTTGAAGGTGCTGTTTATGAGCTGAAAAATCTTGTTCTGGACCTTGTTAAAGACTCTAAGTCGTCATCAGTACCTACTCATCTTTTTTCTCTCGAGCGCTCTTTGTCCGCAGCTGGAATAGATCCATCCTACATATCAGAAATGGTCAGGCATTTAGCCGCGCTGCCATCACCAGAAGACCTCTCAAAAACAGGACAAGATAATTTTGACGCGTATTACCGCGATCAAGCAGTTCGTTGGATGATGAAAAGACTTAAAATTTCTCCAAAGTGGACAAATACCCCTGGCATGACAAATGTTCATGTCATGCTCGGTACTCCAGGCTCTGGCAAAAGTACCCTGTTATCGAAGATTGCGACCGCCATATCCAAGAAAGATCGGCACAAAGTGGCTATCTTAAGCTGGGATCCAGAAAAGCTTGGTTCTAGCGAGCAAACCAAGATCTACAGCAAAATCATCGGAATTGATCACTACACCATTGCTAGGGCTGAGGAGTTAAAGCCAGCGATTCTCAAGTGCAAAGGCATTGATCTACTTTTGGTCGATACTGCGGGCCGAAATCCTGTGGACACGTCTAGCCTTGTCGAGCTGGAGCTCATCAAGAACCAAGGTCTCGCACTTGAGTTTCATGTGGCATTGAGCGCGACCGAAAAGCCTGCGTTGATGGACCGTACAATAAGGCATTTCAGTGCTGTCGGTGTATCGAGCGTCGCGTTTACTAAACTAGACGAGATACCAGCATGGGGCGATATTTTCAATGTTTCAAGCAAATGGTCGGTACCTGTCAGCTGGCTCTCTTGGTCACATATACCATCTGACAATCCGGAGCGGGCATCTCGCGAAAGCATCATTACGCAGATTTTGAAATCCGAATACTAAAATTTACTTGCTCTACGATCGGGGTCCTTTCATGGGAAAAATCATTGCTGTAACCAGTGGCAAAGGCGGAGTCGGGAAGACCATGACCACCATAAACATGGCTCTCGCCGCCTCACGCTCTCAAGCTAGGGTGCTTATTGTAGACGGGGATCTTGGTTTATCGAATGTCGATGTGGTCATGGGACTATCTACTCCTGGCACATTGCAAGACGTCCTTGATGGACACTCAACCATTAAGGACATCGTCGCAACCACATCAGTTGGCATTGACGTCATATCGTCCGGAACCGGCATCGCAAAATTGGCCAACATGTCGCCAGTCAGCAGAAGCTTTCTGGTACACGAATTAAGCCGACTTCCAGACACCTATGACTACGTCTTTATTGATACCGGCGCGGGAATTTCAGAATCCGTACTGGCTCTCAACTCGGTCTCTGACTTGTTTGTCGTTGTAACGACACCTGAGCCACATGCGATCACGGACGCTTATGCAATGATTAAGGTGATGGCAGAAGAACATGACCGTCATGAGTGTGCGTTGATTGTTAATCAGACGATCAATCAAGGCGAGGGTCGTCGAATAGCTACACGTATCGCAGAGGTGGCCAAGCTCTACTCAGGAAGTAATGTCCACTTTGCAGGGGCTGTCGAGACCGATACGAACCTAATCCGCGCCGTCCTTGCACGGCGGGTCGGATCCGATAATGCACTTGCTTCAATTTGCGGACAGGGGTGGGGCCAAGCATGGTGCTCCATTTTACAAATGATAAAGACGGCAGATTTAAGCACGTCTTCCGAGGGGTTGGGGCGAGTCTGGCATGCGCTGGCAAACCCATCCGGTGAGCGTCAATTTATTGACCCGTAACAGGTTCGAGTTTCTTTGCGGTAAAATAAAACATGTAATCATTTGAGGCTCGCTCGATGAAATCAATCGTTAAAAAATACAAGCAGGACAACTCGGCCGTAGACGGAAAACTGCGTGATCAGCTGATCATGGACTACTCGCCGCTCATTAGATTCGTGGCACAGCGCATTGCTTCGCGCCTACCAAGCAACATTGATATCGAAGATCTTATCAGCTCCGGCGTTATAGGCTTAATGGACGCTATCGATAAATACGATCCTAGCCGCGACAATAAGTTTAAAACTTACGCTGAATTTCGCATTAGAGGAGCCATTCTTGATGAACTGAGAAGTCAGGACTGGGTTCCGAGATCGGTGCGCGACAAGGCTAAACGACTTGATCGTATGGCCGCTGATCTGGAACAAAAATTCGGACGAAAACCAACTGACGACGAACTGAGCCAAGCACTCGGTATGCCAATTGAAGAATTTTTTGACATGAACGCGAAAGTTAAAGGCGTTCAACTTCTATCAATTGACGACTTCGGCGGCACCAACGGTAGCGCAGACAGGCGCAGCCTTCTTGAATCTCTTGAAAATCCAAACTCAAAAAATCCGTTTGCGCAACTGCGCAACGCTTCTGCTCGAGACATTCTTCGAAAGCATATCGAGGAGCTTCCTGAAAAACAAAAGCTCGTTCTACAACTCTATTACTTCGAAGATTTAAACCTCAAGGAAATCGGTCGTATCCTGGAAGTCACCGAATCCCGTGTAAGCCAGCTACACACGCAGGCAATTGAAAAGCTGAAGAAACACCGAGCGATTTTGTCCGATTGACGAAACCAAACCGTGCCCGAATTTAGGAGATTTATGCCATGGCTCTCGGCCGACCCGACATGAAAATTCTCGTAGTGGACGATTTCCCCACGATGCGGCGCATTGTAAAAACCCTTATGCGGCAAAATGGTTACTCAAACTTCGTCGAGGCGGAAGACGGTCAACAGGCCATGAAAGTTCTGGAGACTGTTCCTGACATTGAGTTTATCGTCAGTGATTGGAACATGCCGAACATGACTGGACTCGAGTTTCTAAAGGCTGTTCGTGCTCATCCTCAATTTAAACATCTTCCTTTTCTGATGGTCACGGCTGAGGCCGAAAAAGAGAATATTATTGAGGCGGTTAAAAACGGGGTCAGCAATTACATTGTTAAGCCGTTCACAGGAGCCACCCTACAAGAAAAGTTAACTAAAGTATTTGCCGCCAGAAAAGCTAGCTAAAACTACGAAGGACGGTCTATGAGCGCTAATCCGCAATTTTTAAATAATGAGCCCGCAACGAACGAGATCATCGTTCCACAAAAAAGCAGCGAATCACAGTCCTCCGGTAAGTTTGATATATCACTTATCAAGAAGTACCCACGAAGCAGCCGCAAAGTTACTATGCGCTATGGGACCTATAGCATCTCTGCAGACGAGTCGTCGCTAGAATCTACTCAAAGCATGCACATCAGCCCGCACGGAATCGAGTTTCAGACAACAACGGCTTTTGCGCCAGGAACTCTGCTTCGCATCCATCTGGATATTCCCGACTATTGGCAACGAAAGCTTCGCTTTGTTCAGTATCGACGAATTGATCAGCCCGCGCGCTTTCCCATTCTCGCCAAGGTTGTAAATGTCGAAGACATAGGTCGCCGGGGCAAAAAGAAGATTGTCACCGTTCAGACTGTTAGTATTGATGAGACTGATGAGCTTGTGCTGAAGAGCTACCTTCAGGAGGGCTAGTTTATGATGCTAGGAATGCTTTTCGTATTAATTGCAGCAGACATCTTTCTACTGATTGCCTTCTTTCGATTGCAGCGTCAGCAGTCGGCACATCACGAGATCGTTCGCGAGCTTACCGAAGAACGATCCATGCTTGTAGACTTACGTACACAAATCAGATCAGAACTTGCCGACGCACAGCAAAAGATTCGTGTCATGAAAGATCAGATGCAAGTCCTTGCAACTGAAGTCGAGCAAGAGATTCGACACGGGCTTTCTGGTATTTCAGCGGAGGCTGAGAAGATTATCGCGTCAGTTTCTCAAAAGCTTGATGCGCCCATGATTGCGCTGGGTGAAAAGCAGCGCTTCATAGCACAGCTTGCACGCGACACCAAAAACGAGCGAGACATACTTGCACGGCTAGTGGCGCGCTCTGAGAATGTTGCACGCCTTCTCCAAGCCGGCGGGTCCTGGGAAGATGTTGTTGATGAGATACAGGCTCGTCGTTACGAAGATATTCGCGCCATGCTATCCCGCGGACACAGCGTGGATACAATTGCATCCGAGCTTGGCGTTAGTGAGCAAGAAGTTCGAATCGTGTCTGGAACGATTTAATCAGCTCTTAAGAAAATTCACTGTTAGTTGGTATAGTTCTTTGGGCGCCTCAGCAAGCAGGAGGTGGCCAGCGGACTTTATTATTTTTAGATCAGAATTAGGGATTCCCTCTTTAAGCTTTTTTGCGCCCTCAATATCGATCACTAAGTCCTCTTCACCGTGAATTATCATCGTTGGAGCTTGGATGTTGCACAAAGACGATGTCCAGGCTGCTCCCTTTAGAGCTGCTCTTTGCATCTCTGACCGCTGAGCAAAATTTCCAGATATAATGGACTGTCTAATTTGGGACACCATAGTTTTGAAGAAAACTGGGTTACGTTCGACATACCCTGGAGCAAAGTATGTTCGCATTTTTTCTTCGAGCTTATTGCCTTCACTTATCCAGCCGCCACCGCCAGGATTGATGAAGCCCTCCTCTGGCGCAGTCGATACTAATATCAGCTTATCCACCCGCGCAGGGTGTTTAATGGCGATACCCTGAGAGATGAATCCTCCCATGGATATTCCTAGTAGGCTGGAGCGACGAACGCTAAGCGTATCCCAGAGTGTGACAACATCCTGGCACAAGTCGTCGATGGAAAATGGCCTTGAAACAGTAGTTTTACCTGCGCCACGATTATCAATCGACAACACTCGAAATCCAGCCTCACCCAATATTCTAGACATCATTCTAAAGTCAGAGCTGGACCGCGTGTGGCCGTTTACCAGCGTAACAACTTGAGAGGCGTTTGGGTTCACCTCTTCAAAGTAAATCTCTGCGCCATCGCATGTAATCAAGCTCATAAACTTTGAGATTCCGATCCATATGCTGGCATCTTTGCAGAACTTAAAGACGATCCGGCATGTGATTTGATGGACAAGTAAGGAATGATGCCCAGAAGATTCATTACAAGTTGGGACAATACATAGACATTAAATACATTGGCTCCGCCTGGCAAACCGACCAAACTGAATAGCTTTTCAAAGGCCGCGTGACCAACGCCGAGGCCACCAGGAGCCAACGGTATGGCCGTAACCAAAATTCCAAATGGAAAAATTGGAGCCAACAAGCTGGCATCAAAACCCTGATCGCCATACAAAATTTTTCCGATAAATCCCATAAACCCCAAGAAGATCATCTGAATCACCACAGAAATTCCAATCGTGGCAAAAATAATTCCAGGGCGGTCTTTATAGGCTCTTAGCGCCTGATAAATTCGTTTTAAGATTCCAAAACCCGGCAATCTGAGCGAAAAAAAACCCAGCACAGGATCACGTCCGTCGCGCCAGGGGAGAAAAACAACCGCGAGAAATATAGCGCTCGCACCAACAACTGCTCCAAGCCCCATCAAAAGACTTCTAGTAACTGGCGTCGCTAAAAGCCTTTCGTATGAAAAGCATGCTGCTACGACTCCCATAAAAAAAAGTCCGATGAGTCCGATGATACGATCTAACAAAACGCTTAGCAGAGCAGGCGTTTTACCGAGAGGAACATCCTGATCACGCACGATATAGATCGCTTTTACAATATCCCCACCGACAGCGCCGGGCATGGCCGTATTAAAGAAAAAGCCAACAAGTTGCAACTTGAGCGCCCTAAAATAGCTGCAATGAAGATTGGCTCCGCGGATCAATAGCCACCAGCGCAAAGAACCCAGACCCACTGGACCGAGCAGCCAAACGAGAATACCGGCAAAAACCAAATCAGGTCGATTTAGGAAAACGGTCATTTGCGACAATGACAGTTTGCCAGAGTCAACCATCCACCACAGAAGACCAGCTACAATCGTCAGCTTAAGAAAATTGACCAAGATGGCTTTAGAGACACGTCGCAAAATTCTGATCCCAAAAGGTAAATAGTCATGAAGCCTAGGGTTATACCACGGAATCAGAGGCGAGAAAACCGAAGATCATGGCCTGACCTTCGGTTAATTATCGAAAACGCTTGGATTTATTACTTTTCAAATTTGGAGTACGTGATCACTTCAACGTCGACTCTTGTTTCGGGCGGGAGAAGATCGTCCTCTAATTCGATCTCGGATCCCGTCCGGCTGAAGTCTGTGGTCAGCCTCCCATCTACAAACACCTTCCAGCCAAGCTGGGGGTCATTGGGATCAGCGCCGTCAGGCAATTTAACCACAAAGCGACTGGTCCGCTTAAACTCATGCAGATAGTCTATCTTCAGCTCTCCGTAGTCGATGCCATCTGCGCACTTGAGAGATATTTTTTGGCCTTTGTAGCGAGACCTCCAAGACTTGTCTTTTGAGGAGTCATCATCCAGCGCGCTTCCCTTCACGTCACTTTCAGGTGTCATCTTACATACATCTGGAACACCATCAGCATAGATCGTCACTTTGTCATCAATGCGCTCGGTTGGCAGGTCAATCGTACGCATGGCGGATTTTGCGCCAAAATCGATCTCAACACTGACAAGTCGCCCGTCGACAACCTGATCGGCAGTAAACGTCAGAAACTTGCGGTCCCAATCTGCTGGCACCTCGCCGCCTGACACTTTATCTCGAACGATCCACGCAGCTGGATTTCTCGCGTCTGAAATGACTGCCGGATATCTCAGAATTTTATGCTCATCGGTCTTCCACGAGACGGTAATGATGGCTCCGTCCGCAGGTGGATTTGAAAAGTCGATCCCAGCGGTGTCGTAACCAAAGTTTACTGGGTCGATTTGTACTCCATTCACCATGACCTTTAAGGTATCAGGACGAACGCCGGTGAGGTTTACTGGAAAACGAGATAGCAGAGCAACATTTTCGAGATACCCGACCGTCACCTTTGCGTCCTCTGGAGGCATTGCTGAAAACACGATCGTACGCTTGACCTCATCAACTCTAAAGTCTCTTCCAGCCACTTGAGCAGCTCCATTGACGGTTACCGTCAATGTCTCAGGGGCAGGAATTGCGCTGATCGGAACTTCACTGAACATTGGAATAGCGTCATGTGTGTAGGAGAAAGCTATTTTAGCACCGTCTTTGAAAGCAGACGGATCAATAGTTACGACATTTCCACGAACAGAAACGATGCCGGAAGACGGGACTGGAATCCCGTCGACGGACACTTCAAACCTCGCCATGTCTGGCGAAGCCGACAGGAAAAACTGGCGTTTGATAATACGCTTTACATCTGTAGATACTTGCTTCAGATACTCTGCGTATCCGGAGCTCGGGCTGTAGTCATGACATATGGACCCTACAGATCCTCCGGTAGCAGTCGCTGCATCCACATACATCGTTCCGCGACCAGCTGCGTCGGGACAAGTTCCATCTCGATCAACAATAGCGTATACACGAGCTTCTTCATTCGAACGAATGCTTCGAAGAAAATCAACCATCTCGGCTGTACTTTTTCCTGTTACACTTCTACACCGGTTTTGTTCCCCCGAATCAGAACCACAGTTATCCTCATCACTTAAAAAGAGAACACCAATCGATGACCCCTCTCTGATCCATGGGCGTAGCGAGCCATTACATTGGCCCTTCAAGGATTGGATGGCCATCGGGAAACCTTGCTCAGTATTCCAGCGATCGACGGGTTTTCTAACGGCATTTGAAAACTTGTCAGATGCGTTGGCATCGGTTTTCTTGATCAAGTTTGTTGATGAAACGCAGGGATCAGACATGCTGATCACCGCTATTTGCCAATTGCTATCCTGTACCTCTGAAATAAGCGGGGCAAGTCCGCGGCCGACGATAGCTTGCTCTTCTGACATAGACCTCGAATCATCAACGACTACCAACAAATCTAGATAGCCTGCTTCACTTAACTGAAATTCCTCTTTGGAAAATCTTGCCTGATGACCTTGCGTGTAACTGTGATCAAACCGCTGGCGTCGAACCTGGCGCTGGATCACCTGATTTGGATTTTTCTCTGCCTGTCTGACATCGAAGGATGTGTAGCGACCACCATCTCGGATTGTGACAGACCCTTGTGTAATTTCCGACGATCGAAAAGCAAACACCTGACTAGCTAATGCGTCGTAAGATTTTTTCGCACCACTGGAAAAGGTTGCTTCCTGATTGCAACCGGTGGTGAGACAGAGCGCCCCGAGCGCATAGGCACTCGTCATTAATAGATGCTTCATAACTGTGTTACCTCTAAGGTTGCTCGACTAAAGTGCCAAGCAGACGCCTAAGGTTTCGTCCAACCCTAAAAAATCTTTACCTGAATTTCGAAAATCGTCAGTTAATTCAATAAATAAAGATAGTTACAATAAAACCTCAAACTCCCCTATAAGAATCAGAGGTTTAAGCAAGGAGCCTTTGGCTCTTATTTCCTGCCTTAAATTTGTGCGATGGATTTGCTTCAAAATAGGCAGATTTTTTAGGCCGACAACCAGGTTGCCAA
>JBIIGV010000101.1:0-10133 GCA_044236265.1 Oligoflexales bacterium | reverse complement strand
TCATCAAAGCGGCAGCTCCGCCACCGCCTCCTATCTGTAACAATATTTCAGCTCCCTTCAGAGCGTCAGGCATCAACAACTGTTCAATGACAGTTAGCAATACAGGTGGTCCGGTTACTGGTAGTCCTGTTTTGAGCACAATTGCTGATTGTACCGTAGGAACGGTGACCCCGTCAGGAAAGGTATTGATGTGCGCAGTGGTGGCAGATCCGGACACAGGAATAAGCTCATCAGTTTCGAGCTCAGAAATCTCCGGCGTCACGTGGACTAAGACCGACAATATATGGGTTTCTGATAATATTCCGTGTCCGGTCGGGAGTACATCGGAGTTCCAGGTTAAGTTGACTGGTCTTGGCGGTGAAAGCTCTTGCCCAGCTGTACCAGTGTCTAACAACGGGCGAACCTGCACAATTGCACCCTCAATCGTGGGAGTTAATAATTTACTTACGGGTGGTGCCTACACCTGCAAAGTTAATAGTCGCACGATTAACGACGCTATCGTATTGCCGGCGGATGCTACAGAGATCAATGTTAAGATAATCAGATACGGAGTAGACGATTGGAACCCATGTACGTCTTTGAACGGTACGAGCCTTGGTTGTAATCGAGCAGAAAAGACAGTGTGCACTTCAGGAGGCCCCGGGCCGCGTGTGACCGAGTTTAATAAAGACATCAGCTCGATTTTAAGGCCTGGGGCTAACTCGCTCTACGTCGAGTCCTTTAATAAGCACACCCTCTGGTCCATGTGGATTGGAATCACGGGCACATATAAGACACAAGGCGCTACATGTACTCACTCAGTAAAGGCCATTCCCTAAGGTTGTATCCGTCGTTTGGGAGTTTGACCGTATTTATTTCGCCTGCACTTGAACGATGGCCTTGATTCGCCTTACACCGCGGCTTGAGGCTTCTTCTTTTTGAATTTTAAAGCCTCCGAGCTCTTTGGTGTTTTTTACATGTGGGCCACCGCAAACTTCCGTGGAAAAATCTCCCATGAAGTAAACATTGACTCTAGCACCGTATTTATCTTCAAAAAGCCCAATTGCGCCCTTTGATTTAGCGTCATCGAGGGACATGTCTTCCAAGTGAATTTCAAGGCCTCGCTTGATTTGCTCATTGACCATATCTTCAACGGCCTTAATTTGTTCAGGCGTCATTTTATCAGGGTGACTAAAGTCAAATCGTAGACGCTCTGGAGTAATGTTACTTCCTTTTTGCTCTACGTGTGGACCAAGCACGCGTCTAAGGGCTTCATGCAGAAGGTGTGTGGCGGTATGAAGCTTAGTGCTTTCTTCTGACGTGTCAGCAAGTCCTCCTTTGAAGAGTTTTTCTCCAGCCATGCGGCTTTTTGCCTGATGCTCTTCAAAGGCCTTATTATAAGTATCGACGTCGACAGTCATGCCGCGTTCACGCGCAATCTCTTGGGTGACTTCGAGTGGAAACCCAAATGTCTCAAACATGAAAAATGCAAGTTTGCCGTCAATTTGGGTGCCCTGAATTTTCGGAAGCTCTTTTTCAAAGTGCTTAAGACCTTGTCCAAGAGCTTTTGAGAATTTTTCCTCTTCCTCGCGAATCGCTCCAACAATGCCGCTGCGCTTACTGTCAACTTCTTGGTAGTGACCGTCATATGCTTTAACGAATGCATCAACCAGTTGGTCGATGTAGTGCGGCTCCATATGAGCCTTATTTGCCAGACGGAATGCACGACGTAGGATGCGGCGAACAATGTAGCCAGACCCGACGTTACTTGGAAGGACTCCGTCAGCAATTGCAAACATGGCAGCTTGAACATGGTCAACAATAATCCGCTGCTCTTGAATGGATAATCCAGAGGCTTTTTGTTTGATGATGCCCATGGCGTCGTTATAAATCGTAGATTCATAGACGCTTGAAGATCCACTCAGAATAGAGCAAACACGCAAAAGCCCCATACCAAAATCCACGTTTGGCTTAGGAAGCTTTACAAAGCCGCCGTCTTTTTTCTTCTCGTACTCCATGAATACGTTGTTACAGATCTCAACGTAGCGCCCACACTTGCACGCAGGCGAGCAGTCTGGATTTTTGAGAGTGCAGTGATCACGAGTGATGAAAAACGTTTCTGAATCTGGTCCGCAGGGGCCCGCGCCACCGACTGGTCCCCAGAAGTTATCTTCACGTCCTAGTTTAAAGACGCGCTCTTTAGGAATGCCTAATTTGAGCCAAGCGTTGTAACTGACCTCGTCAAAGGGAATGCCTTCTTCGCCCGCGAACACGGTGCAAGCAAGACGCTCTGGTTTAAATGGAAGGACCTTTGTTAAAAACTCATGTGTCCAATTGATCGCCTCTGTTTTGAAGTAATCTCCAAGGCTCCAGTTGCCGAGCATTTCAAAAAACGTACAGTGCCAGTCATCACCAACTTCGTCGATGTCTTGGGTACGAATACATTTCTGGGAATTGACCAATCGTTTGCCTGATGGATGGGCTGCTCCCATGAGAAACGGGACGAGTGGGTGCATGCCAGCCGTCGTAAATAGCACGGTCGGATCGTTTTCTGGTTGAAGGGATCCGGACGGAATCTGCGTGTGCGCTTTACCTTTGTAGAACTCAATATATTTTTTGCGCAGTTCAGTAGCGTTCATGGTGGCCTAAGCTCCCCAGATGGACAAAATTAAATTACAAAAAAGGCACAGAGACCTTTCGGGCTGTGCCTTAGGGATTATCACAATTAGGAGCAATTACTCAACGTTAAGAAGCTCAACTTCAAAGATGAGGGTTGCATTCGGTGGGATAATATTGCCAACACCCTTTTCACCGTAGCCCAAATTGGATGGTATGGTTAAACGGCGGCGCTCTCCGACTTTCATGCCCTCTACGCCCTTGTCCCAACCAGGGATGACCTGTCCTTGACCAAGAGTGAAGGTAAACGGTGCTTTACGAGTCTCGCTCGAATCGAAGACCTTACCGTCTGATAGGCTGCCAGTGTAGTGAACGGTGACTTTTTTACCAGAGGCAGCGGCAACGGTGCCGGTGCCCTGCTTAAGGGTTTCAATTTTGAGGTCTCTCGTATCGATCGTGGTTTGGCCTGCAACTTGGCCCGTGGCCACTTGAGGAGCATCATCTTTTTTTGAGCACTTGGTGCAACCTGTCAGCGCGAGTGCCCCAGCAACAGCGACCACTGATAGAAACTTCATCATCATCTTGCAACTCCGTTTGAAAGTCCGTTGGCAAAAAATATTTTAGATATTTTATGTAGTTATCTGGAGTATTGTCTAGTCCTTAATGATGTGAAAGCGCGTCAATTGTCTGCGCAATCTGATCAAAGCTCTTCAGACTGGCACGGTCCGGGCTAAGAAGAGCCGGGCAGGTAATATTCACCTCACTCAGCCAGCCGCCGATCATGTCTATTCCGGCAAAGATAACGCCTCGCTTGAGTAGGGTCTCGGCAACGCCGGTGGCCACGTCTATGTCTCTGGCCGTGGGCCTGTAGGGCTCTAACGTTGATCCAGCTCTTGTGTTGGCTAAAAATTCGCCACTTTTAGGCACCTTCAGGCACCAGGACACGGGCTTCCCTGCCACGGTAAAAGCCCGCACTTCCCCCTTGTAGACAGCCTCATCAAAGCCTTGGACCATGCGCGATTCCTTGCCATTCATGGTGGCTAAATGGAGTTTTTCAGCAAGACCACGCGCCCCTTCAATATGCTCAACGCCCCGCCCACCATAAAGTCCTAGGGGTTTAATCACAATGTTTGAACCACAACGCTCGCGGGCAAATGCTAAAAGCTCGTTGGCATCGCTTGAAACGATGGTCGGTTTTGTAAACAGCGGAAAGTCCAGAATCGTCAGCTTTTCATTGATTTCAAGAAGGGCCTTCGGTGCATTCATGACGGAAACCAAATGGGACACGGAATCTAAAATCCATAAGGTTGCGATGTAATCTAGGTCAAATGGTGGTTCTCGGCGCATGTGAATGGCTGAAAAGTTTTCTAGATGAAGGCGCTCTGGGGTCTCAAGAGCGAGATCCTGGGGTTTATTGCCAAAGATGGCCTTCTTAGCCTGCGCAAAAGCTCCAGATGGATGCAGTGAGCGTGATAATTCGCGGCCTGTGCAAAAGTAAACATCATGCCCCAGTTCATCCAAGGCAAATGCGATTTTAATCGAGGTATCCCAGGCAAGATTGAGGCGCTCAAGCGGGTCGATTACAAATAGATGTGATTTTCGCTCTGCCATGTTGACCCCCGTAGCTCGGTAAGGTATCCGATTAAGACGCCAAAATCGGAACGATTTCCATTTTATCACCCCTCAGGGGAACGGAGAACTAATCCATGCAACTTCGCAAACTCGAAGACTTAGAGCTTAATGGCAAAAAGGTTTTTCTGAGACTTGACCTCAACGTTCCTATCAAAAATGGCAAGATTCAAGATGAAACCAGAATCCGCGAGGCTTTGCCCACAATCAAGTACATCCTCGAACGTACCAATAAACTCACCATGGCAAGTCACTTGGGCCGACCCAAAAACGGTGGAAGCCCCCAAGATAGCCTTGAGCCTGTGGGCGCAAGATTAAGTGAGCTCCTTGAGCGAGAGGTGGTTTTGTACCCTGACTATACAAAAGAATCATCGGCGCAACTTTTGACGTCACTAGGTAAAAATCAAGTCATGCTTCTTGAAAATCTTCGTTTTCACTCCGGCGAGGAGGCCAACAACATCGATTTCGCCCACAGTCTTGTGGACGGCTATGACTTTTACGTCAACGATGCCTTTGGCACATGCCACAGGGCCCATGCAAGCGTGAGTGCCGCAGCTGAGCTTCTCTCACCCGAAAGACGTGCTGCAGGCTACTTGATTCAAAAGGAGATCACGGCCCTTGGCAGTATCGTTACCAAGCCCGAAGCACCCTTCACAGTGATCATGGGGGGAAGCAAGGTCTCCGACAAGATTGCGGTGATTTTAAATCTTTTGAACACCTGCAATCACATGCTGATTGGTGGTGCCATGGCCTACACATTCCTTAAGTTTAAAGGCATTGATGTCGGCTCTTCTCGCGTCGAGGCCGATAAGATGGACTTGGTAGAGACCATCCTTCGCAACGCCGATGCGCGTAAGGTTCAAATTCATCTTCCGGTGGATCATCTCTGTGCCAAGGAGTTTTCAGAGACGGCAGAGGCTGTAGCCGTTGCTGGCGGGGCCATTCCCCAGGGACTTATGGGCCTAGATATTGGACCTGAGACGCAAAAAATCTTTGCCCGCGTGATTAGGGACTCCAAGACAGTTTTATGGAACGGACCAATGGGAGTCTTTGAGTGGGACAAGTTTGCTACGGGTACGATGGCTATTGCCGGCGCAATGGCTGAGGTTCGTGGTAAGACAATTGTCGGTGGTGGAGACTCGGTGTCTGCAGTTCAAAAGTCTGGTTTTGCTGCAAAGATGACGCACATCTCAACAGGCGGCGGGGCGAGTTTAGAGTTTCTCGAAGGTAAAGTCCTTCCTGGGATTAAAGTTTTGCACAAATAAACTCATTTGCAATAAGAAGGGCTTCCGCTATGGCTCGTAGAAAACTTCTTTGTGGTAACTGGAAAATGCATAAGACGCGCAGCGAAGCGTCAGAGTTTTTTCTCTCGTTTACAAAGCGACTAGGGAATCTGTCCGATGTTACAAGGACGATTGATGTCGGATTTGGGGTCTCGGCTACATTATTTGACATATGTCTCACTGGTGCACATGGTTCAGGTGTCAAAATTTTGGCTCAGAACTGTCACTTCGAGACCCAAGGTGCGTTTACCGGCGAGATTTCTGTTCCGCAGGTTCTTGATGCCAAACTGAGTGGCTCCATCATCGGCCACAGCGAACGCCGCCAGTACTACAATGAGACGGATGAGTTCGTTGGCAGAAAATGGAATGCCTTAGCCAAAGCGTCTCTTTTGCCAATCGTCTGTGTTGGCGAGACAAGGCAAGAGCGCGAGTCGGGGAAAACGTTCGACGTTGTAAAAACGCAAATCGAGCAATCCTTAAAGCAGGTTTCCGCTGAGGCCAGAGATAAAGACTTTGTGATTGCTTATGAGCCGGTGTGGGCCATCGGAACCGGGCTTACTGCCACGCCCGATCAAGCAGAAGAGGTTCACAAGTTTATCCGTGATTTACTATCAGGCACCTTTGGTCCTGAGAGAGCGCAAGCGATTCAGATTCTCTACGGCGGAAGCATGAATGCTGCTAACTGCAAAGAACTACTTTCAAAGCCTAACATTGACGGCGGCCTCGTGGGCGGAGCGTCTCTAAAAGCAGAAGACTTCGCCTTGATGGTGCAGACGGCAAAAGATTTATCGTAAAGTGACGGGTCACCTGACGAGACCGTGATTGATTTATCGAAAGCATGGAGGCTTTAAGTGGCGATGAGTCAAAAAAATTTATTTTTTTTCGTTTTGTTAATACTCGCAGGCTTATCTTCAAGGGCCTACGGCTGTCTTTATTTTAAATCGGACATGAAGTTAAGTTCGTTTAGAGAAAACGACCGCGAAGCACTCATGTTTCATGATGGTGAGGCTGTTAATCTGATCTTAAAGACAGGCTTTTCAGGAAAGCTTCCCAAAACCTTGGCATGGGTGTTTCCGGTTGCGAGCAAACCGCTCGGCTACAAAGTCTCGTCGCCACAAATTTTTAAGGTGCTGAATGTCTATTTTGAAAGAGACAAGTCTAAAGGCTACAGCTTGGCGCGAGGAGTGCCAAAGGGCGCGGCAAAATCGCCGGGCATTAAGATTCATGAAACAGAGCACGTTGGCCAATATGAAATTATTCCCATTGAGATTTTATCTGAGTCGAGTGGCTTGGAATTAAATGATTGGCTTAAAAATCAAGGATTCAATGCAAGTCCCTTGGAGATTCAAAAGCCCTATTTAAAAAAGGGATCATTTTTCTTGGCCATCAGAGCAAATCTTTCAGGTGACGACGCGCAACTGGAACCGCTTTGGGTACGCTACAAAGCAAGCTCCATGAGTTTTCCGCTTCGTTTTACTCATGACTACCGATCTTTCAATTTGAACCTCTATTTCCTGGCAGAGCAGGGGAAGAAGCGTCACCTGCCAGAAGGACTTGGCTGGGGTGAGTCAACGCGAATGACGATGAAGACGATTTCCAGATATTCTGGTGCATTGAGCCAAGTAGCAAACGAGAAATTAAAATTTGAAGAAACTGATGACCAGTTTTCAAGTCTGATGAATCTTCTGATTGAATTTAGAAATGTTCAGGCAGTCGATCATTTTCTAAATCAAAAGAACTTAGTACTTACCAAAATGACGATACAAAACATCAACTCAGAGGCGACAGCCAAACTTTACCGAACCAAAAATCTTAAACGCGACCCGTCTGCCGAGATGTGAGCTGCGTTACGGGGTGACCCACGATTCAAATGATCGCCAGGCTCTTGAAACCTTTTCAGCTTGGCGATCTTTCTTTCCTTGGCCTCTGACTTTTGGAATGGCGGGTAGCAGTCCAAAGTTTGCATTCATCGGCGAGTAATCACCGAGAGGCCCAACTGTAATATATTGAGCTAATGCACCAAGGATGGTGTCTGCGGGTGGATTTGCGAAACGTTGCCCTTTAAGTGCAGCTGCAGCGTGACGACCAGCCAGTAGTCCAATAGCGGCAGACTCTGTGTAACCTTCTACGCCAGTGATTTGACCCGCGAGAAAAACTCTAGAATTGGTTTTAAAAGATAGGTTATCTGCAAGCGCATCTGGACCTTTGATGTAAGTGTTGCGATGCACTGAACCAAAACGAAGAAACTCAGCCGTCTCTAATCCCGGAATCATCTTGAAGACGCGTGACTGCTCGGGCCATTTCATTTTTGTTTGAAAACCAACCATCGAAAACATGGTGGCATCAACATTTTCTTTACGAAGCTGAATATTCGCGTAGGGCCAGCGCCCAGTTCTTGGGTCAGTCAGACCGACGGGCTTCATAGGACCAAAGCGTAACGTGTCTCGTCCACGTTCAATCATCACTTCAATCGGTAAACAACTTTCAAAATATTTAACGTCTTCAAAATCATGAAGAGGCATTTTCTCTGACGCAATCACGGCGTCAATGAAGTCGTTATATTCACGATCATTTAGGGGAAGATTAAGATAATCACCGCCGTCATCGCCTTTTTGCCAACGGTCTGCCATGAAGCCTTTAGACATGTCGATCGACTCAGCGTCGATTACGGGAGCAATGGCGTCATAAAAATGGAGCCGTTTTGCTCCGCCTGCGAGTTCTAGAATATTCTGGGCTAATTGGTCGGCCGTAAGAGGGCCAGTGGCAATGATCCAAATCTCATTTTTTTCAGTCAGCTCTTCAACAGTTGGTATGGCGGTGACTTCTTCGTCTACGCGTGTAAATAAACCTGATGCTTCCAACACCGTTCTGATGGCTTTGGAAAAAAGCTCTCGATTGACCGCAAGAGCTTGTCCCGCCGGAACGCGGGCCTCTAGGCCCGCCTTGATGATGAGACTGTCGAGTGCGACCATCTCGCGTTTTAAGAGTCCTGGCGCAGAGTCTTCAGCCATTGATTTTAGACTGTTACTGCAAACGAGTTCGGCCATGTCGCCCGTCTGATGGGCTGGGGTCATTTTCTGGGGACGCATTTCGTGGAGGGTTACTGGAATCCCCTGGCGGACGACTTGCCACGCGGCTTCAGAGCCGGCTAGACCCCCTCCGATAACGTGGACTCTCATAATAAGTTCCCCCCATTTGACCTTAAAAAACCCTGCGGACGGGCGGTGTACCACAATAAAAAATGGCTTTCAAAAGAAAGAACAGGTTGTTAGGCTCAGACGCGATAAATCTTTTTGTCTTTGTTTTTCAGATGTGGGGAGAGCTCGAAGGCCGTGGCTGAAGGGTTACGTGAAAAATCAATATTTGACGGCAGCTTCTGCCAACGAAGATCTAAAGATCTGATTGAGGAAGGTCTGAAGGCGGCCAGTCAGGGGCTCTATGATCGAGCGACCCGCCGGTTCAAAGATAGCCTGCGCCTTAGTCGATCCGCTGATGCTCTCACCTACTGGGCCTGGGTGGAGTCGTCAAAAGGAAATCTCCACGTCGCGGCGCATCTTTGTCGCGAGGCTCTCCGTATCGACGGGGAGTTTGGTAATGCTGCCAATGACTTAGGTTCGTATCTTGCGGCCTTAGGAGACTTATCCGGAGCAGTCACCTATTTTGAGCGCGCAAAAAAATCAGAGCGTTATAGCTCTCGACACTTTCCTTACATGAATTTAGGGCGGATTTATCTTGATCGCGGAGAGTATTGGAAGGCGTTTAAAGAGTACCGCGAGGCAAATAAAATCTGCCCTGATGATCAAAACATCAGGGCAGCTCTGAGCGAAATCCAAAAATACATTATTTAAGTGATCAGTTTTGTTGGTCGCCACGAATCTGATCGGAGACCAATCCAAGTAGCTGACTGGAGACACAGATGATGTCTTTAGCTTCGCAGCCTTCGCTTTGAAGCTGCTTATAGATGGCATCTGCGAGGCTGCGGACAGCCTTTTCGTTCAGGTTTTGCGTTGCCGAAGCTTTAGTTTTCGACACTTGCGCATTCATAGACATTAGAATTCCTCCTTTGTAGAGCTGCTCTCGTTGAGCGTCAGGTCCGCAGTTTTTACCTTGCGAGATCCGGGTTATCCGCTCAGTCGTTTACCGCCCCATGTCTTTAATGGTACAAGGAATGTACCAGAAGTGTGCTCCATTGTTAAGGTTTCTTGGCTGGGATTAATTAATAAAAATCCCATTAATTTCAATAAGTTATTAATTTGGCCCCGTTTCGGCGGTCGTGATAACCTGTCACCATTTGGACACAGTTTGGTAAAAAAGAGTGTCTGCCAGTGCCAGGCTCATCTTTAATAACCTGTAATGATTAAGGAATTTTAAATTGATCAAGGACTATGTACACGCTTTAGGGCTAATACCTCAGAATGCTTTGAGTTTTGCGGTTGGTGCGGTTGTCCGGGTGAAGCTTCCAGCTCCCGTCCAAAAGCCAATCAATAAGGCCTTCGTGAGTCTATTCAAAATCAACATGAACGAAGCGGATCGTCCTCTCGAGACATATGAATCCATTGAAGAGATTTTTACGCGAGCTTTGAAGACCAACGAGCGATCTATTAGCGGCTCTTATGTATCTTCTGC
>JBIIGV010000100.1:0-10169 GCA_044236265.1 Oligoflexales bacterium | reverse complement strand
TTCTGCTGGACAGTGAGTGGGAATTTCAACGCAGGAGCTGGGATTACCTCAGCTGACATGTGCTGCTCCCACCGTTCTGCCCAGCCATCGCGCGACTTAAGTCGCCTGATCACACCAAATTGTCTGACTTCATGCCAAGAAATAGACTTTCCCTTGCACCACTCTGCAACCATCAGATCCCTTTTGAAGGTCAGATCATTTCCTGTTTCCTCATGGCTCCAAATGGAGCTGAATTTCCAGATGCTCCAGAGCTTTTCTAACCCGAAAATTGCGTCGCCATGAAAAACCAAAAGATCGGATCCAAGCCGACGAAGGCTTGATTGAAGTTCGATGAGCGACTCGCGGATGAAGTCAAAGTGTGAGCGATCAAATTCCGGCGATGAGACCAACTCGGGCTCGAATATATAAACACCAACGACCGGCCCCCGCTGGGCTGCATTGGTCAGTGCCGCATGATCTCTGATGCGCAAGTCACGCTTGAACCAAACCACCTGGAGTTGGGGTTCTGATGAATTTGTCAGTATGAGGCTCAAGGCAAGGTCTCCTACACGTATCATCTTTCTTTTATCACCAATGAACGCTGCTGGCTCAGCTCAAAATCTCAGACGCCACTGTGCACAATCTGAAAGTACACATGGCAACGGGGGATTCTAAGCTGGCTCAGGTCAGTATTCACACCTGACAAGCTTTTAGTGCCAACAGAAATTGTCAGGCGTTGGGCGCTTTTTCGGTGCATATGTTTTGGTTTTTGCATGAAAAAAAGCTGGTTGCAGGAGCATCCAGCCTGGAAAAATGTCGTGACATATAGTGGCCACTGATGGTTGAACATGATTTTGAACTACGCGTCTTGTGACGGAGGCGCGGCCTGTTCGCGAACGTACAAAATCATCACTGCGGATAGAGCAAAAAACACACCGACCACAGGTCCAAAGAGCAGTGAAATTTTTTGTGTGACGTCAGGCGCAACAGCGGATGCGCCTGAGGTGTATCCAATAGCCTCCAGAAGATAGCCACCAGCTGCGATGGCTACAGCCCGCGCCGACTTTGCGACAAACTTCCAGAAGCCAAACACTTGCCCCATTGCTTGGTCAGAGATTTTAGAAACCTCAGCCACGTCGACAAGCAGAGACTCGAGTAAACCCGTAGATCCGAGCAAGATTCCTCCTACGATGGCCATGATCATGGGGCCTAGCAGATCTTTTGGAGGTAGGGCAGGATAGACCAATGCGGTCATTACTCCGAGTGCAAGTGTGCCAATAGCCACCAGCTTTGTCTTTGAGATGGATTTGGCAAACTTGACCCATAGAGGCAACGTGGCGCAAAGGCTAACGATAAAAACCAGTAGGACTTTTCCTAGAGCCTCTTCTGACAGTTCAAGACGATAACGGTAATAATAAAGAGCCCAGGTGGAATTTAGTCCCTGACCCAGTGTCGCGACGAAGAAAGCAGCCATAAGTATTTTGATGGGGTTGGCAATTCTAGCTCTCGTCGAGGTTGTTGTCGGAAGATCGTCTCTCGTCGCAGACGCGAGTTGAGATGTCCAAACGCTGGCAATCGTTGCCGCGGCGCTGAGGATGCTGATGGCTGCGACTGCTTTGACGATTTCTGGCTGATTTTCTGTGGAATTGTAGCCAAGGCTGACAAAAATAACCGGCGTCAAAATTCCAACCAATAGTCCGAGTAGTGTCATCAAGGTGCGCCAAGCGTATAGGCTCGTGCGTTCTTCTTTTGTTTTTGCGAGATCTTGTCCGAGTGCTAAGTGAGGAATCGACACCATCGTCATCGCGGAGTTTAAAAGAACATTCAGCAAGGTGATTTGCCAAAACACCGATTGGACAGATGATGTCTTGACGGATTCAACAAGGTAGATTTGAACAAATGAAACAGCAAGAATCGGCGCTCCCGCGATCATCCAAGGTAGACGTCGACCCATGAAAGACCTTGTTCGATCAGAGATTCGCCCGAGAATTGGATCTGCAAATGCATCCCACAAGACGCCTATAGCGACGGCATATCCTGCTAAATCTGCGGGGAGGCCGACGCGGTCGGTGAGAAAAATCATCAAATAAAGTCTAAGGAAGCTTTCAATTGAGCTCACACCGAGTTCGGCCAGCCCATAGGTGGCCTGGCGGCCATGGGACAAATGGGGAGGCGCCATGGATGTTGTTGGTGCAGTCATGTTGTTGTCGCATTCGTGAATACAAAAATGATGGCAGCCACGGAAATCAGTCCAAGCCAAAATTTCCACTTAGGGAAAAATGCAGGTGTTGCCGCAACGTACTCTGCATATCCGGGTTTATTCACTTTTAAGCTTTTCTCTAGGAGTGCAACACCGCTGACATTGATAATGAAAAGAGTCATGACAAGTGGGCCTATGAGTGTCAGCCATCCGGTCAGGCTGCTCTCAGTGAGTGCAAAAAGACCAAATCCCCACCATTGGAGCGTATCGCCGAAGTAATTGGGATGCCTGGTCACAGACCACAAACCCGACGTCAATAGTTTCCCTTTGTTGGTGGCATCCGACTTAAACCTCGACAGTTGGAGGTCACCGCCGGCCTCCAAAATAAAGCCAACTAGCCAAACCCAAATCCCCGCGTAGGCCAGTCCCTCGAAACCGCCGGCTCGAGGTGCTGCCAGTACATATATCACTGGCGCTGCCACAATTAACATCAGTGCGCCCTGGAGCATGAATACGCTGAGAAACGAGTACCACCAGAAGTTTCCTCCGTGATGATTGCGCATCTCAACGTACCGGTAGTCCTCGCCGTGACCGCGATTTCTAAAATGAATATAAAGACTGAGTCTTAGGCCCCAAATACTTACGATAACGGTCAGTAAGGTCATTTGGGTGTTCATTTCGGGCGTCACCAAAGCCAAAGCCCAGGCAATGAATACGAATCCGGCACCCCAAAACCGATCAACAAGGCTCGCATCTTTGGCGATAAGACTGATGATCCAAAGTGCGGTCATCAACGAGAAGACAACGGACATGGCGATTTGATAGGCACCCCAAAAGCTCATCCTAACCTCGACGCAAGATTATTGATCGATTCCAAGGGTTATATGATCCGATGAAAACCGAAGTTTAACAAGGGTTACTACCTGTTTAAGCGCTGGATTTATTGGGGTGTCGTTTGCTACTCTTTAGGCCGGAAATCTAATTGCATAACAGGATGGAACTGTGGCCAAGGTAGCCGTTGTTGGAGCGGGCATTTCAGGAATGATGACCGCATGGATGTTGCATAAGCGGCACGATGTCACTGTGTTTCAAAATCAAAATTATCTGGGTGGCCATACGCATACCCATGAGTTTGAAGCCGATGGTAAGGTTTGGCCCGTTGACTCAGGTTTTATTGTTTACAACAACAAGACCTATCCGAATTTTATTCGATTGCTCGAAAGGTTAGGTGTGGAAGGACGCCCGACATCGATGTCGTTTAGCGTAATCAGCGAGCGAGATAATCTTGAATATAACGGCACATCGATAAACGCGCTATTTGCGCAGCGAACAAATATCATTCGCCCAAGATTTTGGCGGATGATTTACGGAATTTTGGCCTTCAATGCAGAATGCAAAAAAATAGTAACTGAGCAGCCTACCGACGAAACCTTAGGCGCTTTCTTGAAACGCCATAAGTTTCCGGCTGAACTGGGGCTTTACTACATCAAGCCTATGACGGCTGCAGTGTGGTCTGCCGGAACACGAAGTGTTGAAGACATGCCGATTTACTTTATTGCTCGCTTTTTTGAAAATCACGGATTTTTGAATATCGATGATCGTCCGCAGTGGTACACCGTTAAGGGTGGATCGAGGAGCTATGCGCGTAAAATTGCAGACGCCCTCGGTAGTGGATTCAAAATGGATCATCGTGTTGTGGGTATTAAGCGACAAGATGGAAAGCCCCAGGTGAAAGTCGATGGCCATGATTGGCAGCAGTTCGATCACGTCATTCTGGCCTGCCATAGCGATGAGGCATTGGCTTTGCTAAACGATGCAACCTCAACAGAGCGCTCGGTCTTGGGTGATATTCCGTATGTGAACAATGACATTATCATTCATACGGATGCCCGAATGATGCCAAAACGAAAACTGGCGTGGGCAGCCTGGAATTATCACCTGTTTGATGCTCAGTCCGACGACGTTTCCGTGACTTACAATATGAACATCTTACAGGGGCACGATTGTCCCACGCAGTTTATGGTCAGTCTTAACTGTCAGGGTCACGTGGATGAACGTAAAATTTTGAAAAAGCTAACCTATAGGCACCCTGTATATACGACAAAAACCGTCGCGGCTCAGGCTCGACATGGAGAGATATCGGGAGTCAGTGGGACTCATTTTTGTGGTGCCTATTGGGCAAATGGGTTTCACGAAGACGGAGTTGTGAGTGCGTTAAGAGTTATAAAAGCTGTAGATCCTGAGGTGAGTCTGTGACGACTGCTGGGGCGTTTATGGATAATGCAGTTTATGAGGGTGTGGTGGAGCATCGTCGTCATGTCGAACGCCCTCATGCCTTTAAATACTCGCTTTATATGCTCTGGCTTAGGGTGTCTGAGGTTGATGATCCAAAGGCCTCATGGCCGCTGATATCTCGGGCCGCTTTTGCACCGGTCTCGGTTTGTCAGGGTGATTATCTCGCGCATCGCTCTGAGGCGAGTTTGAAGGATCGTTTGGCCGCCGAAATAAAAGAAAAAACCCAGGGCGATTGGGATGGCGAAGCCTTTATGTTGGCTAACCCACGCCATTTTGGGTTTGTGATAAACCCGTTAGCGCTCTATTACTGCTTTAATAAGCAGCAAAACCTTGTGTACATTGTGGGTGAGATTACCAACACGCCTTGGGGCGAGCGTCATTGCTATGTGTTTGATATGATGGCCAGCCAGGATTCGAAGATCGCCAAGTTTTCATTCAAGAAGACCTTTCATGTGTCGCCATTTTTACCAATGGAGATGGATTATACTTGGAACCTCAGTCAGCCGGGAAAGATGTTGACTGTGAACATATGGAATCGCGTGGAGTCACGAGTCGATTTCGAAGCTCATTTGATGTTGGCGCGCCGCAGTCTGTCGGGATTTGAGATATTGCGACAAATGGTACTCAGACCCCTTATGACATTTAAGGTGTGGCTTGGAATCTATGTCAATGCAGGAATTCTTTACGCAATCAAACGGGTACGGTTTTATGATCATCCGAAACTTAAAGAAGGGGGTCCTTCGTGAGCGGTATTAATGAACAAGTCAATCTCTCCACATGGGGTGTCACATGGCTTGCCAAGCCTCTGAGAGCGCTTCTTCTGAAGCAGCTAGCAAAGATAAGTTACGGGTGCCTGGTCTTCTCCGAAGGCTCAACTTTGACAACCTGCGGAGTTGAACGCGCCGGTGAGCCAAAGGCCATGATTCGTGTTACGCGCGATTCGATTTGGGAGCGCGTAGTGTTCGGTGGAACTGTTGGTGCTGCCGAATCATACATGGATGGAGATTGGAGCACAGACGATCTCGTAGCGGTCATCCGGATTTTTTGTGGCAACCGCGACGTCATGCAGGGGATGGAAGGGGGGCTTGCGCTGCTTAAATGGCCGGCTCTTAAGATTTGGCATGTGATGCGCCGAGACACCATTGCACAGGCGCGCAAGAATATTGCAGCACACTATGATTTGGGTAATGAATTTTTTGATGCTTGGCTTGATCCGACCATGGCTTATTCTTGTGGGATTTTCACGAAAGAAGACAGCACCATGCTGGGCGCGTCACTCCGTAAAATCTACGCTCTTTGTGAGAAGCTAGACCTAACGGCGTCAGATCATCTTTTGGAAATCGGTTCTGGTTGGGGAGCACTCGCAATCTTTGCTGCCAGCAATTACGGTTGTAAGGTAACGACCGCCACGATCAGTCAAAATCAGTATAATCACGTCCGTTCCGAAGTTGAGCGTCTTAAGCTCGGACATCTGGTTACCCCTGTGTTTTGCGACTACAGAAAACTGACGGGCAAATATAACAAGATTGTCAGTGTGGAAATGATTGAGGCTGTTGGTCACAATTATTTGGACACGTATTTCGAAAAGATCAGTCATCTCCTTACCAATGACGGGGTTGCAGCGATACAGGCGATCACGATCAGGGATCAGTCCTACGAAAATGCCATCCGGAATGTTGATTTCATCCAGCGTTACATATTCCCTGGAAGTAATATTCCAAGCGTTTCGCGCATGATGGAGTCGGTGCGTGATTATACGGATATGGTGCTCACAGACTTTGACGACATCACGGAGCACTACAGCAAGACGCTTAGCGAGTGGCGGTCCGCGTTTTGGCGCGCAGAGCCCAGACTTAGGGCTATGGGCTTAAATGACCCAACCATGCGCATGTGGGATTTTTATTTTGCGTACTGCGAAGGTGGCTTTTCAGAGCGTGTCATTGGCGTGTGTCAATATCTTCTTACCAAGCCACAATACAAGCGCTCCAAGGCGCGCCTATATGGGAAAGGACCAAATCTATGATTTCCGGAATTGACTTGGCTGAGAAGGGCCTTGCACCTGATTTTGCAATTAGGGCTGGTATCAGACAGCTTTTGAATGTTCGCTTGAAGCAATGTGCCAGCACTTCTGGCGAGGCGTCTTGGGAGGCCACGAAGCAATTCCTGCAAGATATGAATAAGTCACCATTAGCGTTGCACACAGCCGATGCGAATGCGCAGCATTATGAAGTACCGACGGAGTTTTATGACTACTGCCTCGGACCCAGGAAGAAATATAGCTCTTGCTACTTTGTGACTGGTCGTGAGTCTCTCGCCGAAGCGGAAGAGATCATGTTAGCCAAGACCTGCGAGCGCGCCCAACTGAAAGACGGGCAGTCGGTACTTGAGCTGGGTTGTGGATGGGGCAGTCTGTCTTTGTGGATGGCTGAAAAATATCCGCGTTCCAACATTACGGTTGTGTCCAACAGCGCCACCCAGAGACAGTACATTGAGGGTGTTGCCAAAAGTAAGGGGTTTAAAAATCTTACGGTCATCACCTGTGACATGAATGAATTTAATATTGATCAAACATTTGACCGGGTCGTCTCGGTTGAGATGTTTGAGCATATGCGTAACTGGAAGCTCCTATTTGAGCGAGTCAGTGGCTGGCTTAAGCCAGACGGTAAATTATTCTTTCATATTTTCGTCCATCAGTTTTACACGTATCCATTTGAAACATCTGGAGATGATGACTGGATGGGGCGTCACTTCTTCACTGGCGGAATTATGCCCGCTTTTGATTTGCCGCTGAGATTTCAGGAGCATCTGAAGATCGAAGACAAGTGGCAGGTCAATGGAACGCACTATGGTGAGACGGCTGAATGGTGGCTCAAAAATCTAGATGCCAATCGGGATAAGGCTCTCGACGTCTTCCGTCGTCACCCAAATCATCAAGGTGATTCGCCCTCTGTGATGGTGAATCGCTGGCGGATTTTCTTCATGGCTTGCGCAGAACTTTGGAATTTCCGCGAAGGCCGCGAGTGGTTTGTGGGGCATTACCTATTTAGCAAGCGTTGATTTAGTCTCGAAGTTGGGGGTGAAAACTCCCTTTTCCCGCCAAATCTCTCCGCGCACATCTTCGAGGAGGATGTCTTCGCCGTCACGTCCGAGGATGTGATTGTGGCCGATCGGAACTTTACCGCTCGGCGTGTCAATAATGTAGCTTGGAATGGCAAATCCTGTGATGTTGCCCCGGAGTTTGCGCATAATGCTCAGCCCGACGTCGACGGAGGGTCGAAGATGCTCGGTGCCTTCGACATTGTGTGGGTGAAATAAATAGTAAGGTCTAGCCCGCATCATGAGTAGTCCACGCAACAGCGCATGCATTCGCTCGTAAGAGTCATTAACACCCTTGAGTAAGACAGCTTGATTGCCCACCGGTATGCCGTGGTTAACCAAGTTTTCAATGGCGACCTTGGCCTCCAGAGTGAGCTCTTCTTGGCAATTGAAGTGTGTATTGACGAAAACTGGATGAAATCTGGAGACGATTTTTGCCAGGCGCTGCGTCACGCGGTAGGGGAGCGTCACTGGAGTTCTTGTTCCAAACCTAATGATTTCGACGTGAGGAATGGCGCGTATGCGTTCCAGCAAAGACTCGATCGCTCCATCACTGGCAATAAAAGGATCGCCACCGGTGATCAATACATCTCGAATAGCTTTGTTTGAGGCAATATACTCGATACCACGATCGATGATCGAACGATTAAAATGCAGACCAGACTCGTTATCGCGGCGTTTACGGTAACAGTAGCGGCAATAGACCGGGCATAGCTGAGCCACGCAGAACGCAACACGGTCCGGATATAGATGAACCACCTCGCGCACGGGAGAGTGTTCTTTTTCGAGTAAGGGATCACTCACTCCGTAGCGATCATTGAGCTCCTCAACTCTAGGGAGTGCCTGAAGGCGGATCGGGCAAGGCTGAGAGTATGTGTCTTGCTTGGCAAGGCTCAAATAATAAGGCGTTACACCAGCATGAAAGATTTGGTCTAACTTCGAAAATCCAAGTGACTCAGCCTCATGCATGTCAATCCACTCTCGGGCTTCCGCAAGTGATGTGACCTGGTGGCGCATCTGCCAACGCCAGTTGACGAAAGTTTCTGGCGTTGTCTTAAAAAGCTTCGCAGCCCTTGCTGTGACGGAGTTTTCGTCGCGTGCAATGTCCAAAAATTCAGCCGGAGAAAAAATTTCCGACGGATCGGACGACGACGCTTGAGAGAGCGTGTCGCTCGATGTAGGATTGGGCGGTGCTGTGAATTTATTGTCAAACATAAGACTGCAGATAAGACCACAAACCGATGACCAAATCAAAACGAATCATTCTAGCCAGCACTTCGCCGTTTAGAAAAAAGCTTTTAAATGACGCTGGGTTGGGGTTTGAGGCGATGGCGCCTAAGGCTGATGAAAAGACTATTGCGGGGTTGCCGCCTTCGTTTTTGGCCGCGAAACGTGCCGAATTCAAGGCCATCGACGTTGCCCTGCATGCGCCCCCAGATTCCCTCGTGATAGGGGCCGATCAGGTTTTAAGCTTGGATGGCATGTCATTCGATAAAGCCGAAACAGAGGAGGAAGCTCGACAGAGACTTCGCCAGTTTCGTGGCAAGACCCACACGTTGCACTCAGCATTTTGTTTGGTTGAGGTTCATCATTCGGGAAGCTGTGAGACGGTTTTTGAGACGGTTGTAGATGTGCCTATGACGATGCGGCATCTCAGCGATCAGGAGATAGAAGATTACCTTGCGACCCGTGAGTGGGAAGGCTGTGTCGGTTGTTACCGAGCTGAGGGAGAGGGTCGAAAGCTGTTTAGCAAAATTGGTGGCGACGAGTCGGCCGTGATTGGGCTGCCGATTAAGCCACTATCCGAGGCGATTCATCAGTTTACCGCGCACTGAATTTTATAGACACCAGCGACTTTGCTCAGGCAATGGTCTCAGGTTGTTAACGTGATGTGATTTTATCTTTGCTCGAGCAAATCTCATAGAGAGTGCAGGAGTCGCATTTGGGATTGCGGGCAGTGCACGTGTAGCGTCCGTGCAAAATAAACCAGTGGTGAGCCATGGGTAGCCACTTTGGATCAATAATCTGGAGGAGCTTCAGTTCCGCTTTTTCCGGGCTGGATTCTTTTTGCAGGCCAAGTCGCTGGCTCACACGGTAGACGTGCGTGTCGACAGCGATCGTTGGTTCACGGAATATTTCACCCAAAATCACATTAGCAGTTTTCTGCCCAACTCCCGGCAGATCCTCAAGCTCTTCGCGGGTGCGTGGTATTTGGCCTTTGTACTGCTCTTTGATTATTTTTGAGAGTTTAAGAACATTTTTAGCTTTTGTTGGTGCGAGTCCTATTCGCCTAATCTTGGCTAGAAATCCCGCTTCGCCCATGGCCAGAACATCATCAACGGTCAGTCCGTTTTTGTAAAGATCCGTCATCGCATCGTTGACGCTTTTGTCGGTGGCCTGTGCTGACAGGACAACACTGACCAGGAGCTGATAGGGTGTTTCGTAATAAAGTTCACAATGAGGGTCAGGATTTAATGCACGAAGGCGCGTGAGAATGTCTTCAACACGCGCCTTTTTGGAACTGATAGACTTTGATGAGGAGCGACCGGACATGGATCGTCTTATTCGGAAACTTCAATGACGATGTCGCCGCCAGATA
>JBIIGV010000225.1:0-2588 GCA_044236265.1 Oligoflexales bacterium | reverse complement strand
CGCATCATAACACCTTCACCTTCGGAAGCTTTCGCCGCAGGAAGTACCTTCGCCGGTTTTTCCTTTGATTCGATAATGAATACTTTTGCACCGTCTTTTGCTGTAAGGGCGCTAGCTAATGAGCTTCTGCCCGCAAAAGACAATCCAAGCGCAAGAAAACAAATCAATAAATCTTTCACAATTAATCCTCATCAAAAGACTGTGGGGAGTTTTTCGGTACTTTTTTTCACTTCTTGAGATCGCTCAGCTTTTGACTAAATTTTTTTTTAAATCACCCGAACAGGACTTTAACCATCAGCTGAGGTTTTATCATTTGGTCAAATATCTCTTCATTATTAACAATTCTGGTACCTTATCGGTAGCTAACTCGTGGCAATAGCGATTATCACAAGGGGCCAGCAAGCTGGCCGACGCATAACCATAGTCCACTGGCCTGCGACTATCGGCCGAGACGCAGGATCCATTATTCCCATAGATGATGGACGGGTCAGTCGATATCACGCGCGAATAAAAAAGCGAGATCAGCTATATATTCTAGAAGATCTTGATAGCAAAAATGGTACATGGCTCAATGGTGACAAAGTTATCAACTCGGTGATCAATAGCGGCGATAAGATTCTTGTTGGTGACACGGAAATAGTTTTTCTCACACCAGAGGCCCAGATCGATTTAGCCACCGAACTTCTGGATTTAGATCATATGGCAATCGGCGCTGACTTTGATGAAATCAGCGGCCCTATTGAAATTTCTGCGCTGCAAGATGGAGCGGGCTCCGCCCAGGCCAGACGACTTGGGTCAGATTTGGAGCTGAGCTCACAAGCACTAAGCGCTGAGATTTTATCAAAGATCTTTGACGCTCACTCAAATATTATCGCTACCGACGGACTCAAAGAATGCTGCGCCAGTGTCTTAAAGGGCATTCACTTTCTTTACCCGGACGTGTCTCGCTCAGTTATATTTCTCTGGAGCCGCGCCAGTCGAAAGCTTTTACCCGTTTCATCCAGGCATACCGCAAAACAATCGAAATTCTTTTTTTCCAAGAGAGCCATCGAAGGCGTTATCGCGCGAAAACAGGGCGTCATTTTAAGCCCTCAGACATCAGGGACAACTCATGTTGCTCGCCATCGATTTATACTACCGATGCTACACCAAGGAGAACTTCTATGCTTGGTGCACTTTGAGGTCGACAATATTGCGGCTGGCGCGCCGCCGTCCTCAACAGATGCTGTTAGATTTTTACTTGAGCGGGCTGCTCCATCGATCGACGCGTTTTCTCTTCGTCAGGATTTGGATAATTACAGTGTTGGCATGATTGAAGCTATGATTGCAACATTGGAGGCAAAGGATACTTATACGCATGGGCATTCCGAAAGAGTTAGCCGCTACTCGATGGCTATTGCTGAGGAAATGAATCTTGATAGGGAGGTCAAGAAGCTCCTACTTATGAGCGCTCTCTGTCATGATATTGGCAAAATTGGAATCCCCGATGCGATCCTGAGGAAGGCGGCGCTATTAAATCCAGATGAGTACGAAGAGATGAAGCAGCATCCCGTGATCGGCGCAAATATTGTTTCGCACCTGCCGAACGTGAAACGTTTTATTTCAGGAATTAAATATCATCATGAAAAGTGGGACGGCTCTGGCTATCCAGATGGCCTTGCCGGTGAAGATATTCCTTTTTTCGGCAGAATCGTAGCAGTTGCTGATGTATTTGATGCCATGGTAAGCGGTCGCTCCTACAGCGGATTTCTTGACGAGAGTGACGCCGTTGATCGTCTCGTTAGTGAAAAAGAGCTTTTTGATCCCGATGTCGTCACAGCTTTTACAAAGGCATGGAGCTCAGGACGTCTAACCCAGAAAACGAGCACTCAGAAAAAATCCCCACCCCCCGACGATTCTGGCAATTAACGTCTGATTTCACTTAACAATCTTACGTTTTTTGTCTTTCGCTCTATATTCGCTGTTTTTGTTCTTATTCTTACCTAAGGCTACAATTGAATTAGGAAATATTTATCGAGTTCTATCTCGACGACAGGGAGGCCTGATGTTTGGAGAAATTGCAGCCAGTTTTCAGCGTGGCAATGGCTATCTGACACTGATGCTTTTTTTAGGATTTGTGGCGACGGCCATTACGTTTGAACGAATTATAATGTTGCAGCTCGTTTATCATATCGACTTCAATAAGTTTTTAACGAATCTTAAGAAGCTTCTTTCCAGCGAAGATACCAGTCGAGCCCTTAGTTTTTGCAAAAGCGTCAGTAGCACATCCTTGCCTGGAATTGCTCGTCGTGCGCTTGAAGCTGCCGAAGTTGATCCAACAACAATTCGCGGCACCATTGAAGAAGAAACTATAGATTTTCTTCCTCGCATCGAAGCTCGCGTTGGAGCACTTGTTGCTCTTTCAACACTCATTATGTTGACTGGCATCCTTGGTGCCATCGACTCCCTTTGGAATACGTTTCACGCTGTCAGCGTACTTGACACAGCTCAAAAGCAAGCAAGTCTCGGCAGTGAAGTAGCTAGGTCACTTAATCCCGCTGCTTTCGGCGTCCTTATGAGCATGCTCATTCTGGTTGGCTATTATCTCG
>JBIIGV010000224.1:0-2592 GCA_044236265.1 Oligoflexales bacterium | reverse complement strand
ATCGTGGTGGCCGCGATCATCGCGATCACCGCGGCGGTGGTGGCGGGCAGCATCAAAAACCGCGCTTTGGTCAAGGCGGCGGCGGAGGCGGCGGTCAGCAGGCTGACGCTGAAGTAGAAGCTCAGGCACTAGCAGCAGTCGATGATGCAATTTCCAAAATCACATCCGGTGAAGTGGAAGAAGTATTTTTAAAGCCTATGAATAGCTTTTACCGCCGCATTCAGCATCAGTATGCGGTTGATAAAGGTTTTGAGTCTTGCTCGGTGGGTGAAGGCAATGAGCGCGGCGTAAAGGTCGCTAAGAAAAGCTAAAAGCCCCCTTTAGATCTATCAGGTCAATTTTTATGAGTCAGTCTGTCTCCTCGATTGTGATTACCGGTGCTTCGGCTGGTATTGGCGAGGAGACAGCTATTTTATTTGCTGAGCGTGGGTGGCATGTCGTTCTTGGAGCACGGCGTAAAGACAAGCTTCAAGCCCTGGCCACAAAACTCTCTCAAAAAGGCGCGTCTCAGGTCACGGTCCTTGTCTTGGATGTGACAGATGACAAGTCTGTAGAGGAGTTTGCAGCGAGCGCCTGGGAGGCAGCAGGCGGCAAGATTGATGTTTTATTTAATAACGCAGGCCTTGCCCTGGGTGTGGACCACGTTTCAAAGGGTCTAGTGTCTGACTGGGAGTCGATGCTTGATACCAACGTGACAGGCCTTCTTCGCGTCACGAGAGCTCTTCTTCCCAGGATGATCGAGTCAGTTCATGGCCACGTGATCAATATGGGAAGTATCGCCAGTCACGTGGTTTACGAAGGTGGCAGTGTTTACTGTGCGACCAAACACGCCGTTCGGGCTATCACCAAAACCATGCGCCTAGAGCTTAATGGAACTCCGATCAGAGTGTCTTTGATTGATCCGGGCATGGTGGAGACGGATTTCTCCTTGGTGCGGTTTAAAGAAGACCAAGAGCGTGCCAAAAGTGTTTATAAGGGCGTAACCCCGCTGACAGGCCGTGACATTGCAGAGTGCGTGTGGTTTGCTGCGGCCAGGCCTAAGCATGTTAATATTGAAGAGATCGTGGTGATGCCTGTGGATCAGGCTGCGCCTCACAAAATAAATCGCAAGTAGGTGCCAAGCCATGACCAAGCCTCGTCGTCCCGCAAAAAAACCAAATCGTCCTGATGCCCCAAAGAAAAAGCCAGCTCCCGCTGGCAAGGCAAAACCAATCAATCCATTCGGGGAAAAAAAGCGCCCAGCCGGCAAAAAATTTGGCGGCAAAGGTCCAAGAGACTTTAAGCGTCGCCGTCCTGAGGAAAATCTTGAGATAATTCTCACCGACAAAGAACTAGGTGAAGTGACGACCATTAAGCGCAAACTTGCCGAGATTCGTGAATATAAGAAAATCTTGGCAGAAGATGGTCTAAAGCCCGACGCTGAGGATAAGGCTCGCGAAAGTGAGCTGATTGTGCGTCTTCTACGGATTGAGAAAAACGCCAAGATGGCTGCGCGCCAAAGGGCCAAGGCTGCAAAGACGGAAGCTTTCCGAGTGGCTCAGGAAAAAGCCGAGTTTGCTAAGGCCAAGAAGAAATCTCGCGAAGACCGCTTCTCTGATGACGACGGCGATGATGATGATTATCGCCGTGGTTACGATGATGATGAGTAGAGCTTAATCTGCGCCGCCCTGCGGCTTTAACACTCCGCAAATATTATTATAGTCTGCCTATGTACATGGCGGACCGCCGTCGCCTTAGGATATTGTCATAAACGGTCTATCCATAAATTTATGGAAATGAGAAATTTTTGATGATATAAAAGGCTGGGTGTCCGATGAAGCGCCGGGAATTAGAGGAGCGACTAAAGCGTTTAGGCTGGTGGTTTGTTCGACACGGTGCTCGGCATGACTTGTGGACTAATGGAGTAGATGTCGAGGCTATTCCGAGGCATGTCGAAGTCAACGAAATCACGGCAAGAAAAATCTTAAAAAACGCAAAGGACCTGCGTCGTGCAAATAAAAGGTGACATCTACAAACGAGGAAAGTTCTGGATTATTGAGTGCCCAACTTTGGATGCCTCCACACAGGGACGTAGTCGGAGCGAAGCATTATCGATGATGGTTGATTGGGTCAGAACTGTCGTGGATGACGACGCCTATCCAGTCGAGATACAGGCTGTCGGTAAGTCTGGTTTTGAAATGACATTTTCGCGTCCCGGCCCGGTCGTAGCGGTCATACTTACCCGAACACGAATGATGTCCAAGGCCACCTTGGCAGAGGTCGCGAGGGCTCTTGGGTCTAAAAGTCCAAATTCAGTTTATCAATACGAGACCGGGCGTCATGACCCAAGCTTTCAAAAGGTCAGCGATATCCTTAGAGCTATGGGTTTTGAGCTCGTAGTCTCAGTGACGAAGTCAAAGCCTAGGGTGGCTTGATTTTCTACTGGCTGGCTGCACTGCGTCTAGCCATGACCGTCTCTTCCGTGCCAATAATCTTTAAGTTTAGTTGTACATGGCGGACCATGCTCCGGCCCTGCTATGAAACGCAGTCATCTCTGATCGGAAGCTGCGGGGTTCTCATAAACTTGACGTGAACTCAAATATTGACTTAAAA
>JBIIGV010000223.1:0-2596 GCA_044236265.1 Oligoflexales bacterium | reverse complement strand
TAGAGTATGCTTGTCCAGCAACTGGACCAGTTTTGAATTTCAATGTAAAACGTCGACTCATGCTAGCCTTCACTTAAGTGTGAACTTGAGGCTTCACCTCAAATCGTAACTTCTGATCGCCTACACATAACAAACTACCCACGCCCAGTAATCTTGGCTCGTTTACGATCCACCCGTTGATGCGATCTCGACCCGACTTAGCGGGCGAGTAGATTGCTTTCTGTCCATCAAGCCTGACAATACCGTGATTAAACCATGCGATCCCACGGCCTGAAATTCGTGCGCCAGAATTTGGATAACGGCCAATCACAGTCTCACCTTTTCTCACTGGAATCGTCTGACCAGCATTTTTACCGCCGACAACAACCAAACGCGCAACTGTTTCCGGCTTACGAAACGGACAATCTGAGTGATCAAGGGCGACACGACTTGAACAGGTCTGACATGAAACGGTGTGACTATGTCGAAGAATGGTGCGAACAGACCAGGCGACTAAAATAACGCCCATCAGTATGATTAGAAAAATTGGAACGAGACCGACCCAATCAATCATTCCACCATTGTCTTCTTTATTGGGGCCTGCTCGAGGATCTACCGGATCAGACTTTACAAACGCCTTCGTCAGGGACGGCATATAAAATCCTACATTGAACACCGGGCTTTCAAAGACCTCACTATGGTAAGAAATCTTGACCTTCACCTCAAGCGGCTGATCTTCCAAAGCAATTTCAGGAGTATCAAATTCTATCACGTACTCATTGTTTAGATTGGCTATCAAATTTTTAGTGGCGGCATACATCTCAACGGGACCACTAACCCGGTGATAGTGACCGCCGCTTTCTAATGCCGTACTAGATAGGTCAATCACCTGACGACCAAACGGCTTACCGAAGGCAATAACATAGACCCGGACGCCCTGATCGATCAAAGATCTCCAGCAGTTCTCCGCCCGATATCTCTCCGTTGATTGTGCGTCACCCGGACTCGTATAAATAATTAAAACTTTTTGATCTCCCTTTGTAAACTTCGAGAGATTCCATGCCGAAAAACGCTCCGAGGCAACGCACAAAGTATCGGTTAACGAGGGACCTTCACCTTCTGGCTCCAGAGACTGCAGCTGCTGAATTATCCGATTTATGTTATCGCCTTTTTCAGGATTTACGTCGGCGATGATGCGTCCGCTATCCTGAGACACTGCGGCAAGTGTCATATACTCCGCTGCCAGCGCCTTGATGACATCACCAATCTGACTTTTAAGTTCCGTCACTCCGCTGCCATTCAAATGGCGATGAAGACCAAACCCCACATACAATGCACGATGAAATTCAGCCCCGCCCTGGCCATGCAAAAGAAGAGACTTAGGTTCAATCGGAGCAGTTGCCGAATTTGTAAATTCGACGCGAACCATGGAACGGTCGATCGTAGTTATAGGGAAACGAAGATCGCCGTCGCGCTCCTGCGCGCTGAAAATAACTCTCAAGCGACTATCATTGACTGAATTGACATGTTTAATTTCCGCAACGCGAGATACAGATTTATTTTTTTCATTTTTTTCTTGGCTTTGTGCCAATAAAGGGGCTTGAACACATGCAAAAGCGCAGGTGAAACGAATAACTCTAGAAAGAAAGGTTAATAACGAAACCATTTTATGTATCCTTCTAAGCCGCCGACACGAATCGAGTCTGAATCATGAACATGGTCTCCAGCTTTAGCCGGTTGATCATTGATAAAAATTATTGTTTCGGGGGTTATTTCCTTAATCTTTCCTTCGCCTGCACCAGTATCCAGCACAAAAGCAATTCGCCCCAAGCCAGGATCAGCGATCGCGACCTCAAGTCCGGCCTCTGATCCAATCCTGTTGATTCCACTTATGAGTCGGAAATCCTGTCCAGTCGTAGGCCCATTCGATATGACCACCCAACCACAAACGCTCTCATGGTGAGTTGGTTGATTGGGCATAAGAGTCGGATAAGGAGCTGGAGGAGGGCGATAACCTGGGGAGAATTGTTCAACGCGACGGAAAATACAATGCAACTCTCCGAAGGAGATAAGGCAACCATCGTTAATTTTCGTTTCAGATGAAATGACCGAATTGTTGATTTTCAGAATTCTCTCTGCAGACCTTGGAGTTACAGAGGCTTCATCGGATCCAACCCTAATAGTGGCATGCTGGCTACCAACACCAATTCCAGTAAGAACGACATCACTAAGCCATGAAGACCCAACCTTGGTTTCACCAATTGGCAAGCGCATATCCTCTCCACGATGACAGCCGTTAAGAAAGACAAGCCAACCTCCAACTCTTGGACCATGAAATCCAACGGGACTTTGCACAGGGCTCAATGAGTGAGTCAGACCTTTCTGATGAATGTGGCCGACTCCCCAGTCACTCCGAGCTAGCATAGGGCAGGTTTCAAAATGCTTTTTCAAACGCGTCACCATCCATGGTTCCAACCGAACTTATGACAATAAAATCCGATGGTTTGTTATCGGGATGGTGTGACTGTGGGTTTAGACCGAGCGCCTCCAGAAAGGCACTAAATCAAATAATTTCATAGAGTTGGCTATATTTTTCAGGCCGAGGATGCGCCCTCTC
>JBIIGV010000018.1:0-33108 GCA_044236265.1 Oligoflexales bacterium | reverse complement strand
TTTTTTGACACTTCAAGAACAGCATGGTCTATCGATATCTTCGGCAAGGAGCCGTAAACTGCAGCGAGTTTCTCCCCACTAACTTGCGCAAGACTCTTACAGCCAGCAGCCACCCCCTCAAGAGCAGAAACCGTGGACGGCAGCTTCGCAGAAAGCTCAGCCAACAAGGTGCTCACTGGAAACACAAATAAGCCCGCATTCCAGTAAAACTGTTTGCTCGCTACAAATTCTTCAGCCAGCTTTCGCTCTGGTTTTTCACGAAATGAGGCGACCCTGTAAGCACCTGGCTCCGGTCGCGCAGCACCTCGCTCGATGTATCCGTAACCTGTCTCCGGATATTTGGGTACAATGCCGATCAAGCACAAATCGCCAGACTCAGCCACAGCAACGGCTGTCCGCAGCGATTTTTTAAAAGCTTCGACGTTAGCTATGACATGATCTGCGTGTAAACTGACCATCACAGCATCTGCGCCGCCACCCATTTTTCCGATTTCAAGAGCTGCCAAGGCGAGGGCGTTAGCTGTATTTCGAGCCTCAGGCTCGGCAACGATCAAGGGACAGCGAGAGCCCACGACCTTGCGCGTAGCTTCAGCCTGATCCTTGTGTGTAACTATCAGTCGCCTCTCCGGCGGGATGAACCCATCGAGACGCGCCAAGGTAATTTCGAGCATTGTTTCTTTGCTACCACCAAGCGCACATAGTTGTTTGGGTGATGCCTGCCTTGATTTTGGCCAAAACCTAGTGCCGCTTCCACCAGCTAAAATCACTGCATAAACATTTTTTGGTAGCTCATTTTTCTGCACGATGACCTCACGTCAGAATGGGTAGACGAAAGAAAAGTCTACCCAGTGAACGCCGGTAATCCAAGTGTTTTCAATCTTTGGCCCCAATCCAAGCGCCTATTGCGCGGGCATATCCCGGGGCCACAGACATCTGGCTAAGAGCGCGTCCCAACTCTAGGCTGTAAGAGGCAAATATTTGACCATTCTTGGAGCCGCGGCCGGCAGATTTCGACGCTTCGCTATAAATCATTGAAATACCCCAGACTGCGTAAGGAGCCAGCATCGACTTGCCATATGATGATGCGAAGTCCTGCCATGTGAGAACCGCCTTATCCCAATCGCCGCCCATAGGAAGTCGCATCCAGGCAGACTGAAGTGTATTACCAGTGCCGCCAGGGCTGACTGTTGCAAAACCCAGAAACTCCATATTGAAAAGTGTCCTCTGTTGGCTTGCGGCTTTGTCGGGGTACACGTGTTCAATTTTATCCCCGAGATTAAAAACGTGGAGGTTCGTCGGATGGAAGAAAGCGCGAGGATCTAGCAAAATACTCGAGGCTGACTGAACGAACACTGCGACGCTCGGCGGATTTTCGTTTCGAATCGCTGATAACGCAACGTAGAAATTCTTTTGTTTATTCCCCGGATCAAGTTCAGCCATATCACCATCAAGCATAAATAAATTATTGGCCTCATCTTTCTCTAAATCCCAAATATACAGTCCATCTGCGTAACGAGCACTTTGACTTGCAGTGAAGATAATTTTTTGTTGCCCAGGAACCCAGAGAAACTCCTCCACACCATCATGAGGGGCTAACATATAAAGATTCTTTTTCTGACGACTTCGGACGAGCAGACGACGGGATCCAGAGATAGGATCAACAAAAAGCTTCGCATGCCAAAGCCCCCGGGAGTCATCCGCTCCTGCAAACAAAACGACCGAAGGGCGTGCGTGCATAGGTCCGCTTTCCTCGTCGTAGCGAAGACCTTTTTCCAGAAGAAGACCCCAGTGGAAGACTCCTGGATCAAGACGGGTGCCCGGCCTGTTCTGGACACCATCAGCTCCAAAACTACGAAGGGTATAGTTGACCTTTCCTAAACGCAAATACTCGAGACGCTCACCCCAAACATCGTAATTAACAAATTGCGTCCCCGTTTGTCTGGCATAAAGCCTGATATCATTGAGCGACGCTGGAGTTTCACCCCATGCGCGCACATAGTTGCGAATTATCTTTTCGTTGGACTTGATAAGTGCTGCCGTCATTTGGTCGGGATCATCGATCATCAGTTTGAACTGTATGCATAAAATCCACGTCAAAACGAAGACGGCTGCTGCAAGTGGCCCCACAATCCATGTATTTCTGTTGAAAACAGCCACTGCCTCTATCCTCAATTCAAAGTGATTTTGTTTAAAACTTGCCACAAATCAAAAACACGTCAAAAAGTCTCGCGATTACGGGCACGTTTAAACAACTGACAACGCTCATCCACTGGGGCTGAGGCGGCCTTGCCATGATTCCATGGTAAAATAAATGAAATCCCTTCTGCAAGTTCGGTACGGTCACCTTGGAACAACGATTCGGAGGTTTCTCATGCGCGCAGTTTTGTTATGCAGCATCCTTGCATCATTGATGTCAAACGTCAGCTTTGCAGCATCTAAAACTGATCTTGGTGTCGCCTCCAGCAGCCTATACAATTCTCCGGAAGATCCCAATGCAGAGTTTTCCAAAGCTCAACGCGTTCGTATTCCTTTCACGTTCAAAACCTGGAACGATGTCGAGACACGAGGAGTCGACGGAACCACGCGCAAGGCAAGGCTCGCTGGGAAATCAACAACTCAGGTTCTACGCGCAAGAATCGAGCGATCCAATGATTTTTATCTGGGTCAATGGCGCGTGCAGACGACTCCTGTACGCTGGTTGAAGCGCAGCAATCAATATCAAGTCAGACTTGAAGTGTTTCAGCGCCTGGGCGACCTTGGCCAGCTGGAGGAAAGCCTCGGCTCCGTGATGCTCACCGGAGTCCTGAGCAAACAAGACGATGGACTATTTATGCTGAACGGAACTGCTCGGCGAATTTTCCGCGACAAAAATGGGGAGCCAATTCTTGATATTGAAGCTGGCTTACATCCTCAGGATGAAGAGCGTGGGACTGCCATCTCTCGCCGTTAATGAAAACCGTCAATTCATCTGCGAAAATCCGGCAAGGATCTCCAGCAACTTTGTCAATTCTAGGACGTAGGTACGACCACAAAATTCGCAGCGAACTTTTGCATCAACACCATCATCAACTATTTTCTGCACTTCATCACGACCAAGCATCGTGATGGAGCGCTCAACACGATCGATACTGCAACGACACGAATATTTTATCTCAAAGGGATGCTCGACCTGATTCATCTTGATGGGCCCGGTATAATTCTTCAAAAGCTCCTCGGGACCCCTGCCTTCTGATAAAAGTGAAGAGAGCGATTTTGCGCTAGCAACCGACTCTTCAAGCGCAGAGATAACAGCCTCAGTCGCTCCAGGCATTAATTCAATCAGAACGCCACCAGCAACTTGCACATCACCATTGGGACTAAGAATCACACCCAGAGCAGTCACGGACGGTATCTGGTGACTTTGTTGAAGGTAATAGGCGATATCGTCCCCAATTTCACTGGAGATCAATTCAACGGTTCCAATGTGCGGAGCCTTCTCAAATGGCTGGCTACGAATCACATTTAGCAAGCCGATTCCGAGGCCCGCTGCCACGTCGATTCGCCCATCTTTAAGGGGAACTTGGGCGTCGGGCTGATCGACCCACCCCCGACACTCCCCTTCATAAGAGGCTTCAGCATAAACAGAGCCCAGTGGCCCGTTTCCACGAAAATGTAGCCCTACCACTTGGTGGTCCCTAAGCTGAGCGGCCATCAGAACCGCTCCGGTTACAGCTCGCCCGAGGGCCATAGTCGCCAATGGACGCGTGTTCTGGACCTCACACATAGCCTTAACTACAGGAGTGGAAATGACCGATGTCGCCCGAATAAACAGGTCGTCGCTATAGAAGCGAAAGACGCGCTGCACGCTATACCTCCAACAACACTAGACATTCTGGCACAGGCTAAGCCAATTGAGCAACGTAAAAAGCCTGTATTTCTATGAAAAATAGAGGGGTTAGCCTCCACGGGGTAGGGCTCAATGACAGCCTGTAAAGAAATTTGACAGACGAAGCGACGTCCCAAGGACTTAAGCCACTAAATCGACTTCCTTATTTAACCCAGCCTCATTGGCATGCCTCTTGCTCAACCCTTAGGCAAGCGTCCGAATTGCTGACATTGGTTCCTTGGTTTTTAGCCATTGAAGTGGAGAACAATTATGAGAAAGAAAATCTTACAAACGGTCCTGGTGCTTCTGGCACTTGGAACATTTTCTGGAACCGCTTGGTCCCAGTCGGTAACACATAATTATGTGAACACGACCAGGTCCAGCGCCATCGCGCATATCTTCGTATCTCAGTCGGTTGAGGGCGAATATGGCGAGTTTGAAATGTCGGGCGGCGGAGGCAGTCTTGGCCTTTCCTCCAGCACTCCGAAAGTTTCGAAGTGGCGTGGCTATAATTTGAGTCAAACTTTGGGTATAGAAATCATGAAGTTTGTACAATTCAACGTGTCACACAGCATGATGAGCATGCGCTCATCGGCATCAAGTCTGGAGCGACTTGGCGGAAGCAGGTTCTCCGGCGGAGCCAAGCTAGTATTCACAGCGCCACTAGCCAATCTGGAAGCCGGTGGTGGAGTCATCGGAACACGTTATGACTATCAACGCTATCTGAACACCTCTGACTTTTACGGAAGTGGTTTGTATTACAGCTTAGGTTTTAACTACTTCATGAGCGAACGCGTTTCCTTCTTTGGACAAGCAAAGTCTATCGATGAACACTCTGTTCGCACGGGTGGAAATTCTGAAGCGAAGTCCATCAACTCCCGTACCACAAACATTGGTACAGGATTTACACTGTGGCTCTGATTTGAATCGATTGTTATTGCCATCTCTTAGAGGTCGATGGCTTATTACCTAAAGATTAAGTTCCAAATAACCGGGTGAAGTTTTGAAACACCCGGTTTTTTGCGTCTTCTTCGGTCCATCCACGGTATTCGGCTAATCTATTAACAGTTCCGACAACATTCGCAGGCTCATTACGTTGTCCACGTACCGGCGCCAAATAGGGAGCATCTGTCTCCGTCAAAATAGATTCCGCTGGCAGTATCTTCATCATTTTTTGAAAGCCCTCATTGACTGTACAGTTGGCCGGTATGGAGAACCACCACCCATATTTTTCAGCGTAGTCCCGGGCCATGGTCGCACGTCCGCCAAAGCAATGAAAATTAACTTTCTTCGCGCCTAAATTGGCGAGGATCTCTCCAGCCCTCTGCTCACATTTACGGGTATGGATAATGATCGGCAAGTTGTGGATCATGGCAATGTCAATCAGCTGCTCGAATATTTTCTCCTGCCCCGGGAGATGCTCGGGACCAAGATAATACCCATCCAACCCACACTCTCCAATGGCTGCCAGACGACCAGCCGCGGCTTCGGCGCGAATAAAGCGAATTTCTTCTGCCAAGTCAAACTTGGGCACTGAGAATGGAAAATCGGCTGGTATATCATGACAAACAGCATCCAAAGGATAAATTCCAAGAGCGGGCCGGATTAATGGATCTGCTTTCGCCATTTGAAGAATCATTCGATTGCTTTTGGGCTCCAGACCATTGACTACGATAGCACCAAGCCCGGCCGACCGAGCGCGCTCGATAACGCCGATACGATCTTCCACAAAGTCATCGTGCGTAAGATGCGTGTGCACATCCACGTAATACGACATGCTGACACCTCTTGAAGTTGGCTTTAATCTAATGGGCAATCACATCAAAATCATTGGCCCGATCTAGCTCTGATTCTTCTTGGGAGACAAACACGGCTTCTCCGTTATTATTCTCTGATTTTTGTGTCGCGATGACAAGGGACACTGGCCGAGCGGCAGGCGTCTTGTTGCCGAGGCTCCAGGTCAAATTTTGAGGTGTCCACGCAACGATCTGCACGCCAGCCTGCATTGCAACGTCTCGTGCCTTCAACACAGCCTCCCTCACAAACTCGTGGGTGTAATAGAGATCATCAACATTAAAGACAATGGGAATCCGAACCAAACGACCGGATTTTTTTGCTTGTTCAAGAGCGGAGTTAAAAACTAAAAGGCTCGATTCCATATCCGCAATTTCAGCATGAATACCAAAACGAACATGATCAAGAAACAGTCCTTCACTTTCCGCTCGGCTATAATCGCCCAGAGGAAGCTTTTCAACATAGTCACGATTCAAATGATAAACAGGAAAACGCCCAAGAGACGATTTCAATTGTGACATCTCAATTCCTGACCAATTCTGCACGATACCTTGCCGACGAGCTGCAGATTGTAAAACATCGGAGGTTGCGCCCTCCTCAAAGTAAACTGCTGCTGGTGAGCCCATGTCGTTTTCCGAAAAAATCTTACGCGACACTGCAATCATTTTGCTAACGTCACCCGATGAGAAAGCTGAGAAACTGAGATCTAAACCACAATCCTCAGCGCACTCTTGCTCTGCGATCCTGACTCCAAAAAGAGTCGGATCATACTTGTATGAAACTGAAGCTTTATCCGCAATAGTCTTCCATGGAGCCATGTGCAGGACGATGTCATCACCAATCCTGATTTGAGCATTCAATCTCTCCTTGTAGGAACGTGTGGCAGCATCACCGCGCAAAAAAGGCGCCGCACTGACTGCATGGGCAATCCGGGCATCTGGCCAAGCCTTGCGTAAATCGTCAATCATAGCTCCACTAGCTAGTGACTGAGCACGCCCCTGCCAAACCGCAACTGGGATAATTTCTACCGCAGGACCCGCAGTGGCGATTCCCTGAATGAATAAAGATAAAACTAATAACGAAACCACGCAGGCTCGACGATTCAGCATAAGAGACGCAACCCTTTCGCCATCCAAAAATCAGTTCAAACTGGCAGTTCTGTGTCGGAATTTGCGCCTTGAACTAAAGACGGCGAGACAAAATTTACCCGAGTGAGTGCAGACCTCGAGACGGGTGATTCAACGGAGTACGAATGTTACGGTACTTTTCCGGTTTTTTTCGGAATTGGGACAAGAACCGGCCTACGCCTGGTGACAATTATCTGAGCTGCGATTGGCAAAATCAAAATAATTGCAATCAATAGCGATGATTCCATCGACATGTGACCAGACCCGATGGAACAAAGCCCCAAAAACCCTCCGCCGCCGGATTTGGACTTTGACTCCTCCTCTGAAGGTGGAGCGATACCATCAATCGATGCCAGGTTGATTCCAAGCTTATCAACGCCCATGCCACGTCCCGCAGCTGCATCGATAATGGCCGATTGGTATTGACGATTGAACAATGCAAAGTCAGCGTCCAGAATAGCCGTAACTAAAGCCGCAATATTAGCCCTGCCGGGCAGGTAGGCGACCGTTCCAATGGCAAGCTTACCCATCTCGTCTTTTGGAATTTTGCCACTCTGATACAAATCCCAAAAGAGACCTGAAACTATCTGCCCTTTAAAGTGAGCCTGAGACGAGTTGTAGGTTGAATCTCCATACTTCATGGAGGTCGCCCCACTCCGCAGGCATGATCCATTTATTTGGCATCTGCTGTCACTTGGATTTGCTTTGACAGGACATATGGATTCTCCAAGACATCCGTCACCCGATCTCATAAACGCAATGGCGTCTGCTAACCCTTCATGAATAACAAGTGATTCGCCCTGGGTGCTGGTGATCGAACCAAAAATTATATGGTGGCCAAACTCATGACTTACGACGTCGCTGTCCAATGCCAGACCCTGGAAACCGATGCCATCTCCATTTGCAATGAGAATAAAAGGACCAAATCGACCGTCGAAAGGGGTATACAGGGCGTTGTTAACATCACCGCCTGAAAATGTAACATTCGTCTTAACGGTGAGTGGTTTCGGCCCCTTCCAAAGATATCCTTTACTGCTAGCGAAATCAAAATGCTCATTCACGTGTGCAAATGAAGACTGTTCCGGCGCGTAACCACTACTCATGGATTGCGCAAACACGTTATTTGATGACTGTTGACGCGGACGAGATGGATCTGATGAAATTGTGGTGAAGTAATCATTCGTTAAAAATCCGTCGCCTGTCACGTTGACAGTAAAATCGACAATCTGACCATCTTTTGGATTTTTACGATAAGCGCGTACTTTGGCATCGACATCGAAACCCAGAATGTCACCCTCAATGACGCCTGCGTCACCGACATAAAACTGATACGGAACATAACCAATGCGCAAAACAATTTTCCATGCTGGAATTAGCTGTTCATTTTCAGGGTACAGACACATAGAGGCTTGGGTAAGAATATAAGAACGGGCATCGACACCAGCTGTCTTTAAGTTTGAAAGCACCGATGAGACAGCCTCCTCTTTGCCCTGCCATGCATCGTCGACGAATGGGTAAACTGCCGCAACATTCGGAATGACTCCCATCGCATTCAATGAGCCAGATGGCGACTCGACTGTGCGAAAGTTCGCATCGCAAACATCGTATTTACCAACACGCAGAGAATATTGCCGAACGTTCAAGTGCGCGGCTCCGGTGAGCCTGATCCCTTGGCGCAATCCTTCGTAATCTGAAGGCCTTTCAACGAGCTGCATCAAAGGATGGACACCACGAATCTGCAAAATTTCTCTCAGCACTCGGTGGCGATCGTAATGATCCAAACTGAGACCGCCGGCAGCGGAATGCCTCAATCTTGTGGACTGCATGATGCTGTGAGATTGCCACTCTGTTTCAATCATCTTTGGCAAGGTTGGAAACAATGATCCGGCATGCACCATCGCAGGACAAAGAATTAGCCCCATGGTTAACAAACCGGATATGTATTGCTTCAACATAAAGTAATGGCTCCACGTGGTCAGGGATCGCGAAACCGGATCACAACTTCCTTCCCACGTAGACTTCTTCTCGGCAAAAAATGCCGACCCCTTGAAATCAAATTTCAGGACATTTCCTAACTCATTGATTACCCATGACTAAATTTTGTTGGCCAATCGGCCATTTATCTCTAAATATTTGAAATCGTGAGTTTTTGTCAAAACTGCACAAGCTGAAGGCGCATATGGTGAAAAATTCATCCACAAGATTGGAAAAAAACTTATCCACAGACAGTGTGAATAAAGTCCGATTAATTTTGCGTAAAGGCCTTTGGCACCAATGGTTTTACCGATTCGCACAGTAATTGCTCAAGTCAAAAAAGAAGCAAATGAAGTTGTTGATGAATCACTTTTTTTTTGTCAGGATCACCAACTTTCGAAATTTAAAATAACGAATCAGAGTTCATATTTAATGCAGTCCATCAAGGTTTCAGCGATCAAGGGAAACACTCAGAGGCTCGACGGCGGCGCGATGTTTGGTAATGCGCCGCGCGCGGTCTGGGAGAAATGGATTTCACCGGACGATCGCAGTCGCATTGAATTGAACTGTCGTGCCATGCTTCTTGAAATCGGCGATAAGCGCATTCTTTGCGAAACTGGAATCGGCGCGTTTTTTGAGCCAAAGCTTGCAGATCGTTATGGCGTCGTAGAGTCGTCTCATCGATTAATAGAAAATCTTTTGGCGCTCGGGTTTAAAGATAGTGACATCGATTTCGTCATTTTATCCCACCTTCATTTTGACCATGCTGGGGGACTTCTACCGTCCTGGGCCGAGCAACAGCAGGGTAAAACTGGACTCCTATTCCCTAATGCAAAATATGTCGTGGGAAAGACCGCTTTTTCTCGCGCGGAAAACCCACACACTCGAGACCGTGCATCATTTATTCCAGGATTATGCGACAAACTAAAAACATCTGGCCGCCTGATTTTGGTTGATGGAAACCAACATCCAGACGTTCTTCCCAATTATTTGTCCTTTGTCTTCACCGAGGGACACACTCCAGGCCACATGCACACAATTGCCAAAAGCAACAAGTCGGCCATCGCATTTGCAGGTGATCTGATACCGGGACGGGCATGGATACACCTACCCATCACCATGGGGTATGACCGCTATCCAGAGATGCTCATTGATGAAAAAAAATCATTCTATGACCGATTTGCAAATGAAAATTCCTGGATTTTCTTTACTCATGATCACGAATTTGCCATGAGTCGCGTACGACTCGATTCATCTCATCGCTACACAGCCTACGATGATATCGCCGATCCGGTGCATTTCGTTATTTAGCGCTGCTTTTGATCAAGCTCGACATCCACTTCGCTTTCACTTCCAGCGTAACTCTTGCTCCCGCAGGCACTTTCCCGTTCAAGATCTGAAAACTGAATTTTTTCAGAAACGGCCATCGCATGCTGCGCTGCTGTTATCCGTCCTAACCCCAACATTCGATCCAGCAATTGTCGCAGCAATCGCTCATAATTCGGGGTCGTCTCACCCTTACAGAAATAACGATAACGTGGAACCGGGGCAGGGAGCAAAGAGGCCAAATAGATTGCCTGTTTCAATGAGAGATCCTTATGAGAAATTCCGAAAAATCGCTGGCTGGCCATTCCAATTCCGTAAAGACTAGGGCCAAACTCAACCATATTCAAATAAATTTCAAGAATTCGCTCCTTGGAAATCGTTCGATCAAGATGCCAAGCCAGGAAAATTTCTTGTACCTTGCGTGATATCGTCTTATCCCGCGCTAAAAATAAATTCTTGACCGTCTGCATCGTAATAGTTGACCCGCCAACGGCAGCACGACCCTCTTCAGTATTTCGCTCAAGTGCACCAATTATGGCAGAAAGTTCAACTCCCTTGTGCTGAAAAAAACCTGCATCCTCGCTACTCACAAATGCTGCTCTTACCAAAGGGGGAACGTCATGGTAGGCGGCAAAATACGGCCGGGCTGGATCCACTGGGATGTAAATTTTCCCATCGGGCAGATTGCGTTCGATATTAAAGGGGCCACTAAGGTATGCGGACGAATAAATCTCAGGCACACCAAGCACCTCGCAACCGAATGCGGAACCTTTCGCTATCTTGATCTCCGGGATACCATCCACCAATGTTGCCGCTGCTTGAAACTGGACAGCGCCACCTAATCTAAATTCAGCGACATCTGGAAGAAAGGATTGAGGTATGGCTTTTAAGATAGACCGACATTCAGTTGCTGGCATGTCTGCATTGATAAAACCAGTGGGGCGCAACGATTCCGAATTGGCGTTTTTTTGAAATGACAGCTCACCATCAATATTGACTGGAATTATTTGATGGGCTGCCTGTCCACGCTGCTGATCGGCTGACGACAATGCAAAGCTCGATGGAAAAAATCTCACAAGTTTACGCTGCACGTCTAGTTCGCCCTGCAACTTCAAACCGAGAAATCCCGGCCCCACAACGCCAATTGCGATAGACGGATGTTCCACAAAAACATCTCCAAGTTGACCATCGAGCGAGATTTTTATTGGCGCATCAGCAACGCCTGGTGAAGATCGATCAACAATGATCGCTCCGCGATAACCGGGAGAAAAACCCTTACCAAACCATCGCGTTACGGGCGAAAGCAAGGAACGTGGTAAGTGGCTAGCATCGATCTGGCAGCTGACTAATGAGGCGTCCCGTTTGCCCTCACAAGCAAAACTCCAAGTCAATGGCTCCCCTGGTGCAAGACGACTAAACAAAGATCCAGACACAACCTCGTCTTTTTTAAAGTCAAAATCGCCGCCAACAAATGATTCATCTACCAATTCCAAGACCTGCAGTCTACGCGCACCGAAGGTCATTTTTCTTTCGGCAATGTCCAGAGCCACATTGAGCTCCTCACCAAGAAACTTCGTTTGATCACCATCAGCAAATTCAACTCTTGCAGCATTAACGTTTAGTTTTTGCGGCATAAAACTGTGAACGGCTGTCGGCACGGGACCACCAGCACTCCCATCACTGGTCTCACCTCGCCTTTTGATCGCCTCATAGAGCGAACGGACCTCTTGAGGCCACCGCTCCTGGTTCCAGGGAACCTTAACCACGGCACGACCAATCGTCATTGCTTTTGGTTTTAGGAAGCCAGATAGCGGGTTGAGTGATACGGAAATGTCAACCCGATCAATCGTCATCCACGACGGCTCGCCTACATTCACCTCACCAAGACGCAGAGAACCGAGGCCTGTTTCCACTTGACCGATGGATGTCGAGACGCCGTAGCGCTCTTTGATTCGCCCCCTGAGGTCAGCCATTAAGCTTAAAATATGTTTGTCGAGCAATCCACTCAGGTAAACACCAAGCGCAAAAAGAACACATACGACAACAACACCGCCCAATACCCGCATCATGTTGCGGTGAGAGGTCAAATCATCACCGTAAGGCAATAAAGACTTCATAAAATACTGTCTTGAACCTGGATGTAGTTCCAGTAACTAATAAAGAAATCCACCACAAGAATCGTGACAAGAGAAATAACGACTGCTTCCGTTGTTGCTCTGCCGACACCCTTAGCTCCTCCGGATGCATTAAATCCCTTGAAGCAGCCAATGGCGGAAAGAATCATTCCAAAAACCATGGCTTTCTGAGCGCCCTCCCAGAGATGTCTGGGCTTCACGATCCATTGAATCTTGTCAAAAAACACAGCGAGGTCTACGTCATAAATAGCAACGCCAATCAAATATGCGCAAAAAACTCCCGATAAAATAAAGATCATCGTGAGAAGCGGCATCATCGCAATACTGGCCCAGATTCGTGGGGCAACTAGATAGTTATATGGATTTACCGCCATCACGCGCATGGCGTCAATCTGCTCATTAACACGCATCGTCGCAATTTCGGCGGCCATTGAACTGCCAGCTCGCGCTGTTACGAGAAAAGAGCCAACAACTGGAGCCAACTCTTTGCTCAAAGCATAGCCTGCTGCAGCACCGATCATCCCCTCTGCGCCAAAAATTCTGAATATCTCACCGAACTGCAATCCGAAAACTGCGCCGATCATCATCCCAGCTAAAATCATAACGCCAATACTTTGATTACCAACAAATTCACACTGTCGCATGAAAAGCTTAATCGACATTCGGGGTCGAAAGGACCTTAACAATGTATTTCCGATAAACTGGGTCAATGCTCCTGTAAACGTCACAGGCTGGACGATAGACGCCTGTATGACGCCGTCCAGCCCGGATATTTCAATCCATTGCGCCAATTTTTTCACGATAACCTCTGGTATCACGTTTTAGGTGCTATGACGCCACCATCAATGACCGTGAGCGTCACTCAGCAGCTTTGGGGCTCTGATCACCCGCGGCCTCTGCCGGTGCAGCAGTGGATGCCGCCGGAGATTCCTCTGCTTTTTTCTTTGCAGACTTTGTCCTCTTGGGGAGCTTTTTAGGAGGCTCGGCCTGTTCGGTTGATGGCGCAGGAGCGGCAGATGGAGCTGATTCAACCGCACCAGATCCGCCTCCAGACCATTGCGCACCTTTTCTTTTAGCACCGACTCCTTTTTCACTTAAACTCTTCATTGCGATGTATTTACCATCCGACGTGCGCGCCCAATCACCCTCGATTGTCACTAGTCTGTGATCACCGCGGTTTAATTTTCCAAGGCGCTTTGACCTGGAGTCTGGTTTTTCACGAATTGCAACGCCATCATACTTCACATACATGACGCGCTCTGAGCTTGACGCTTTTGCTGTCGCAGCGACTGGAGCCACATCCGGCGAGGATGTGGAGGGCGCCGTTGAAACAGAGTCTGAAGGTTTAGCTTCAGGTAACGCTGCAGGATCTGATCCAGGTACTGCTGAAGCTGCATCGGTTGGCTCGGGAGATTGCGCTTCCTCAGCCGACTCTGGAGCCGCATCAATTGGCTCTTCGACCTCCATTGACTCATCATCCTCAGAGTCGTTGGATGTACAAGAAGCAACATTGACAATGGCCAAGGCTGCAATGACAAGCCATTGTTTTTTGGACGTAAACATCATGTTATGTCTCCTCAAAAAATCAAACCATGGTGGTAACTCTATGTTATCAAACTTTATCTGTAGTCCGTGAGTTTCGCTTAGGAAATTCATAAAATACAACTCCATGCAGCACATCTCTGATTGCTCTCATAGCAAAGGACTAATTTTTTCTCATTAGTATCGGGTATTTAGACAAATCACCTCAATTTGGATCCTATCCGGCCGATCACCCTGACGGCGCGGCCTAACGTCCGACGCCGCATTTGGAGGAACACAACCATGAACACGCGCACGAACAAAGTGCCGGCAGCAGTATTTTTATCGATACTTGCTTTCAACAGCTGCGGTGAGGCGACATTTGACGGGGGAAGCACTGCGCGTCCCAGTGCAGATGCATACAATGGCCAGAAAGTGGATCAACTGACTTGGTTTTGGCAGTGTGACAGCGCGCCAGCGGTTGCTCCCACGACCTTAAATAACAAAGTCGTCATCAGTGGCGGCGGAGACCATCGATTCAAGTCTGCGTCTTTCGACAAAACACCACTTCAATTCAGCGGAAAAGTTTGCCCTCCAGTCACTTACCCACGGGATATTATTTTTGTAATCGATACATCTGGGTCCATGCGTGACAATGATCCAAAAGTATCAAACAGCTGCGGGCGTTTGAAATCTGTTGAAGCGATCATCAACGATGTCAGTTCGCGTCGCGGTGATTCCCGCTACGGCATAATCACTTTTTCCGACCAGGTCGTCGCAAAGTCGAACGCCATGTTCGGTGATCGCGCCAACCTCTTCGCAGACATGGCTCGCAACGGTTCGATTGTCAACACCCTGTGCGCAGCTCAAGGCGACACCAGCTATGGCCCACCACTCCTAGCTGCCGAACAAATTCTATCAGGCAGTCGCCCAGGTGCTATGAAAGAGATTTACTTCATATCCGATGGTGAACCTCACGACAACGGAGGCCCTGCCGTTTCTCAGCGTCTACAGTCGCCCGGGGTGATGATCAGCGGGAAGTATTATCCAGTATCCATTGCGACTGTCATGCTGGGAAGCGCAAATGATACTGTTCTTCGTAACGAAATCGCAAGTAAAACTGCAGATGGCCAGGTACTTCATGTTGGATCGGTTCAGGCATCGAATCTTGCCGCTGCTGTGAGCAAGCTTGCAGAAAATGACATTGTTGATGGCAAGATGAAGTACCGCGCAAAAGGAAGCACAACCTGGCTAGAGATTCCTCTCATTCCCAATTTACGCGACTACAGTTTTTCTTTGCCCTCGATTACAATAGATAAGAGCGTGGCACCATCGGGACTAGAGGTTGAATTCGAATACCGCGATCGTCATAACAATGTTTATGCAACTCAAGGACAGATACTGTGGACAGACTTGACAGAACAAAAAGACTTGTCGGACTGATTGTTGGCATCATCACAGGGCTGGCGTCTCAGAATCTTTTCGCTCAAGGAAGTTGCTTCTCCCTTGTAAAAGGACCAATTTCATTTGACGTCGAAATCTGCAAACCTTTTGATCCAGCGATTTTTGACACCAGCAAGCCTAAGTATAAATTTATTGATGATTTGGATACCGAAGGAAAAAAGCAACTTCTTGACAGCTATCGTGGCCTGATTCTTAAAGGCACTGTTGTCTTTAGCCAGGCCATCAAGGAAGGAGTCAGCACCAGCAAAGGCGTACTGCAGGGCAAAAATACCATTATGTTTATTCCCCCTGGCAGCCTCACCTGTGACACGATCAAACAAAAGCGCATTACAGCTAATCTTTCAGAGAAATGCTGCAATGGCACCGGGGACGTCCCTTGCCTACTGGGTAACGGTTACATTCTAAGTGACGTCAAGGTCGCTGGTGAAGCAATGGTTGGTGAAGGCATCGAAAAAAAGACTCGGAAACCGGCCGGCAAGGACTACGCTGAAGCAGAAAAATTTTACGCTGCAAAAAAATACCGCGAAGCCGTAAAATTTTATCTTAAAGCGGAAGAAGCAAAAGACATGGACGTCAAAGGATTGTTCCGACTAGGAAACTCCTACCGCGAGTTGGAACGTTGCGATCTCGCGACGAGACCTCTCAAGAAGATATGGGCTTTGCAGCAAGCGAGTAAAGTATTTGCCGACGAAGAGATGGATGCCCGTCGCGGTGTGTTTTTGCTAGCCAGATGCGAAGCTAAAAACGGCGATGCATCCGGCGCCGTTTATTATCTAAACGCTTTCCTACTCGATGCGCGTAAATATCGCAGCGAACTGCAGCAGGCTTTGAAACACAAAGATTTCGGGTGGATTCACACATCAAAAGAGTATCAAGAATTCAAGGTGGCCGCTGAGCGCAAGCTGGGCAGTACCCGACCATAGATTCCTCATTCTTTTAGAATGCTTCTTTGAACGCCTTCATAGCAAGACCACGATGACTGATGGCATTCTTATCGCTGGCAGCCATTTCAGCCATCGAGATCGAGTAGCCATCCGGGGCAAAAACAGGATCGTAACCGAACCCACCATGACCGCGTGGGGACTCAAGTATTCGTCCGTTGCACTTACCCTCGAATACTTTTTCTTCGCCTTTTTCATTTGAAAAAAGAATCAGGCAGTAGAAGTGAGCTCCACGTAACGATTCCGGCACGTCTCGCAAATCTGCTAGAAGCCGGGCCACATTTCGTGCATGATCTCCTTCCACGCCGCCGTAGCTACTGGAAACCACACCCGGAGCACCCTGAAGCGCATCGACACATAGCCCACTATCGTCGGCCAGAATGCAACCTTTAAAATGCCGACGGAGGGCAGCAATCTTGATTCGGGCATTCTCTAAAAACGATGTCCCCGTCTCATCCCATGACAGACCGGAAGCTACGTCCTGAGCACCCAAAATCCTCCACCTTGGACCCAAAATCGACTGGATTTCCTGAAGTTTGTGTTGGTTGTTCGTCGCAACCACCAGGTCTCGCCTCTGGCATTCTATGGGCACACATCCCCCTACTACATCTTGCGTTTCAGGCTGATCATGGCACAATCGAGCCTCTTTGTTCCATAGTTTCCTCATTTATTTGGAGATCTTAAGCCAATGCAAATGACCGCCGAAATTCTTACAAAAAAGCTTCTCGAATCGTTTCCAGATGCAAGAATTAAAGCTTCAGACATGACTGGGGGAGGCGATCACTGGCAGGTAACAATTGAATCTTCGCAGTTTTCAGGCAAGTCACTCGTGGAACAGCATCAACTGGTCTATAAAGCTCTGGGCGATTGGATGAAGCAAGAGATTCATGCTCTGGCTCTAACTACAAAGGCCCTCTAAGTGACTTCGGGTGCATCCGAGTCTCAAAAACCGTCCCATGCAGATCAAGTAGGCACTTGGGCTGGGACGCTTGCACTGGCTGAAGTTGGCGTTGGAAGCTTCCTGCATGCGGCGCACATTCCCATGACGGGTACCATGCTGTCGCTCAATCAGGCTCTTTTTTTATCGAGAATCACCCGTCTTAATCATGATCTGCCCGGTGCAAGATCACTGGGATTTGAAATCTCTTCCGTGACGGCCCTTCTTAAATCATTTGCACCTGTAGGTAAACGGTTGACTCCAATGCTTGCGATAGGAGTGCAGGGACTCTTATTCACGGCGGGCACGACTATTTTTGGACCAACACTTATCGGCGTTATCGCTGGCTCCATGCTGTTAGCGGTCTGGGGAATCGCGCAACCAGCAATTCTTGCAGGAGTCATGGTTGCAACGCTGTCCGAAACCGAGTGGCAACGAATTCAAGGCGCATGGGAAAAGCTTGTGGCTGACGTTACACTTCTTGAGAATTTTTCATTAGTTACCGCACTTTTTATTCTTCTTGGAGCCAAATGTTTGCTGGCAGGCATACTAGCTATTCTCGCTTGGAACTCTCCGGTTGGGCGTCCCAACACGCTGCTTTCCAGGTGGGAGTCATTCATAAATCGACGTGTTTCTGCAGGTCCCACAGCAACACCCCGAGTCTACGGGCCGGGCAAGACCAGCCTATGGATGAACATCAAACTTGCATTGAAAGATCTTAGGCACCCAATGGTTTGGATTTCAGCTGCCCTCATGGGTGGCTTGTCTTATTTTTTGGACTCAGCATTTATCGACGCTGTTTGGATCACTTTAAGAGGGTTAGCCGGCGTCTTCATTGTTTATCTTTTACTCAGATTATTGCCTTGGGATCGCTGGCTCAATCCAGAAAATAGGCATGCACGGGCACTGCGCAGTGCTATACTTGTGATCCGTGGCCGGGACGAGCACACAGATGCCAGCCCGCGGCCCGATGCTTCGGAGTTTAAATCATGAGTGGTAAGACCAGTAGACATTACGTTGCATTTTACCTCAATGGCGAATTGACACGCGTCGAGGGCGATGACGCCTTTATGATGCTCGCTGAGTGGCTCAGAAAGCGAGCGTTAAAAACCGGGACCAAGATCGTTTGTGCGGAAGGTGACTGCGGCGCATGTACAGTCCTACGCGCGTTCGAACCTGCTAATTCTTCAAAAAAACCGACATTCATGTCGATGAACTCATGTATTGCCACCGTCGCACAGATGGATGGTAGCCACCTGGTAACAGTCGAAGGACTAGAAGTAAACGGAGAGCTTGCTCCGGCACAGGCTGCCATGCGCGTTTGTCACGGTTCACAGTGTGGTTATTGCACCCCAGGTTTTGTAATGGCACTTTCAGGCGCCTTAGAAGTTAAGACTCACCTGGATCGTAAGACAGCCGCCAATTATACGACGGGAAATCTTTGTCGATGCACTGGATACAGTCCAATCCTTGATGCGGCAGAAAAGGCTAAAGCCTCTGAAACCCACAATCTCAGCAAACGCTACCTGACCAATCAAAACCTTCAGCAGCTCAAAAAAGAGATCAAACTGCCTGTATTACTAAGCGATACACAAGGACGGCTATTTAGCGCCCCGATGCGACTTCAAGACGCATGTAAATTTTACGCCAAACACAAAGACACAAGAATGGTCGCTGCAACAACAGACCTCGGCGTTCAAACCAACAAGGGACGACCTCTTCCCAAACATCTGTTAAGCTTGCAAAACATCCCCGAGCTCTATGAAATCAGCACAAGCAAGACATCATTGGTCGTTGGTGCTCGGGCAAGTTTAGGTCGTCTGCGCAAAGCCACCGAAAAACGTATTCCCGAATTTTCCAAGTTTCTTGATCTTTTTGCGTCACCTCAAATTAAAAATGTGGCAACCCTCGTCGGAAACCTCGCAAACGCCTCCCCGATCGGAGACACACTCCCGTTTCTACTCGCAAGTGACGCCGTTGTTCATGCTGCCAAGTTTTCAGCAGGTAAAGTAATTAAACGTAAAATTCCGATCACAGAATTCTTCCTGGGCTATAAAAAACTCGCTTTAAAGGCGGGTGAATTTATCACGGCGGTAGAAATCCCCCTGACTTCGCAAACAACCTCCATAAAACTATTCAAGACGTCGCAACGCAAAGACCTCGACATCTCGGCAGTGAGCGCAGCACTATCCATAGAAACCTCAAAATCAGGGGACATCAAGAACGCAGCACTGGCCTTCGGCGGGATCGCTGCAACTCCGGTGCGAATCCACAAACTGGAAACGTTTCTTGTTGGAAAGCCCATGACCCAGAAACTTTTGGACCGCGCACTGGATTTACTAAATGATGAGATTCACCCGATATCTGATGTCCGGGGAACAGGCGCGTTCCGTAGAGTTCTCGTTCATCAACTATTCAGTAAATATATTCATGAACACTTTGCGATGGGGGGTTCCGCGTGACAACGCCCACCAAATCGCCCCAAGATACCTCGGCATCACTGCCACACGATTCCTCTTTGACGCATGTGACCGGACAGTCAGAATATGTCGATGATCGGACCATGCTGGCGGGCGAGCTATTTGTTGGCTGTTTCTACAGCAAGGTCGCGCACGCAGAGATCAAAAAACTGGACGTCAGCAAGGCCTCCAAGGTTGCCGGTGTAGCCTGCATTGTGACGGCAAAAGACGTTCATCACAACGCATGGGGACCAATATTTCAGGATCAGCCAATAATAGCAGACAAGGTCACCTTGTTTGCCGGAGAGGTTTTAGCGGTCGTCGGAGCATCGTCTCCTGAGTCTTTACGCGAAGCACTAAACGCGATCAGCGTTGAGTATAAGCCGCTACCTTCGGTCATGAATATTACCGATGCCATTGCCAAAAAGTCATTTATTGGATCTGAAAGATTTATCCGACGCGGCAATGCAGACCATGCACTTACTTCTGCGCCTCATCGTCTAGCGGGAAAATTAGTCATCCAGGGAGCTGATCACTTCTACCTTGAAAACCAAGGGGCTGTTGCCTACCCAAAAGAGCAAGGACAGATGGAGGTCCACTCATCGACTCAGCACCCAACTGAAACGCAGCACACCGTAGCCCACGCGCTCGGCGTAAACTTCAGCGACGTGGTCTGTGTTGTAAAAAGGTTAGGCGGAGGCTTTGGCGGTAAAGAGTCTCAAGCTAGCCCGATTGCAGCCTACGCAGCACTTGTGGCAGCAAAAGCAAAGCGACCTGCGCGCATTGTATTAACCAAAGATGATGACATGATCATGACCGGCAAACGCAACCCGTTTGAAATTCATTACGAGGTTGGATTCGACGACAAGGGTAAGATACTGGCCTTGCGTTCCAGACTTTATTCGGATGGTGGAGCCTATGCCGACCTATCGACGGCGATCATGGAACGGGCCATGCTACACTCTGACAATGCGTACTATATCCCCCACGTGGAAGTGATTGGTCAGGTGTGCAAGTTGAACTACCACCCGCACACAGCGTTCCGCGGTTTTGGTGGACCCAAGGGTGTGGCAGCCATCGAAGGAGTGATTGAGGATATCGCGCGAGAACTCAAAATAGACGCCTTGGATATCCGCAAGGCCAGCGTATATCGCGCCGGCTGGGATGTCACTCATTACGGCCAAACCGTTGAAAACAACATGCTTCCGCTACTATTTGATGAACTTGAAGTAAGCGCAGACTATCGTCGCCGCCGCCAAGAGATCACCGCGCACAACGAGAAGGCTTTGAAAGCCACAAATTGCTTCTCCGAAGACGCGCAATATATGCGCGGACTCTCTATGACAGCCGTCAAGTTTGGCATATCGTTTACGACCCGCTTTCTCAACCAAGGTAACGCGCTCGTGAATATTCACCGCGACGGCTCAGTCCAGGTATCGACTGGCGCCGTCGAAATGGGACAAGGGGTCAACACACGTATTGGCATGCTCGTTGCCGAAGAACTTGGTTTGTCTATGGACAAAATTCGCGTCATGTCCACATCGACTGAAAAAAATGCAAACACCTCCCCCACCGCTGCGTCTACAGGGACTGATATAAACGGTGCGGCCGCCTGGATCGCCGCACGACGGTTAAAAGAGCGTTTGGCATCACTGGCCCTTCAGCTTTCGCACACTTGGAGTGACGCCTGGCCATCCAAAACCGCAGGCCTTGGCACAGCTCCGGAAATTGATATCAAAAAGATCCCCTATGACGAAGCCTTGGCGAAAACAACTTTCGAGAACAACGAAGTTCGCGTTACCGGCTCAAATTTCAAAATTGCTTTTGCAGATTTGGTTGTCGAAGCCTACTTGAATCGAACGTCGCTCGGTGAGTACGGGTTTCATAAAACCGAGAACCTGGGCTTTGATAAACTGAAGGGCCAGGGTCAAGCTTTCCACTATTTCACGCAAGGCACGGCGGTCAGCGAAGTCGAAATCAATCGCATGACTGGAGAGATAAAAGTTCGGCGCGTCGATATCCTGATGGATCTTGGTCGCCCTATTAATGAGGGATTAGACCTTGGGCAGGTTACAGGTGCATTCGTTCAGGGAATGGGCTGGGTGACCACAGAGAATCTCGTGTACAATAAAGAGGGACTCCTGCTTTCTCATTCTCCAAGCACTTACAAAATCCCCAGCGTTCAAGACACGCCCCGCGTATTCAATGTGAAATTGGCCCACAACAACGACAACGTAGTGAACATTCGCGGAACAAAAGCTGTAGGCGAACCACCTCTGCTTCTATCGCTATCCGTTTGGACGGCAGTGAAAGATGCCATTCGCTACGCGTCAGAGATCGACAAATCGACCATGGATTTTAACCGCCAGCACAGCTTGACCATTCCCGCGACCGCCGAGCGCACTCTACGTCACTTGAGTCCAGCGCTATTCGCACGCTTTGAATCGGTAAAGGAATGAGATTGTGAACTTATCTCAAGTCATAAAAACTTGTCATGATTTAGACCTTACGGGCACAAGCTACGCTCTTGTGACGATGATTCGGATTGACGCCCACGTTCCACAGGAAGTGGGAGCCAAGATGATTGTGACGGCAGCAGGTCTTCACGCTGGAACCATCGGCGGAGGAAAGTTAGAGGCCAAAGGAATACAACTTGGGCAGCAGCAGCTCGTGGATAAGAAACATGCTGCTCAACTTCACCGAATAGATCTCAATCAGGATCTAGGGATGGTGTGCGGAGGTGTTGCAACCATTTTCATTGAAGCCACCATCCATGATTCCTGGAGCATTGCCATCTACGGAGCTGGTCATGTTAGCCAAGCACTAACTAATTTGCTGGTCAGTTTGAATTGTCAGCTTACGGTGACCGATACCCGCGAAGATTGGCTAGGAAAAATAAAGGATCGCCACGGCACTCGCGTAAAGACTATTTTAACTGATGATCTGGCAAAGATCCCCGCGACGTTCCCGGAAAAAACCTACCATGTTATTGCGACCCCAGGACACGTGCACGATTTAGTCGTCGTTCGCGAGGCACTTAAATTGAAAAGTGCTCCGTACATTGGCGTTATCGGCAGCACAGTCAAAGCTAGAAAAATTCGCGCCACCCTCGTCGAAGAAGGATTTACGCGAGAAGAAACTGAACGATTTCATTGCCCCATGGGACTTCCGATCGGAAACAACACACCCGAAGAAATCGCTGTCAGTATCGCAGCTCACTTATTGCAAACACGCGGATAAGATCTGCCAGGAATTGATTTATTTCTGAAGCATTCGCCCTACGACGCCGCTGACGCCTTGACGCTGTTCAAGCTCATGTGCAAAACGATCTGCCAGAATAGATGCTAACCCCGGGGTAATAAAATTGATCCCCTGATCTTTAAAAAATCTAACCAAGGTTAGATGCACAAGGGTCTCGTTAACCGCCATCTGTGCTATAATTGATTTATAACGTGGATGGTTAAGTTGCTCGGATACGAATATTTCGACGGGAATCTTTTCCATGCCGCCCTCCCTCAGCGGAGTCTTCGGAAAAACTTCAGGCCGACTTTAAGAAAAAATGTCGAGGGGGCCCTATCCCAGTAGACCTCAATCCAGAACCATTAAAACCAGTCGCCGCATCACCGGTTGAGCTTCGAGACGGAGCCTTAATTCAAACCTGGGTCCACGATGGGCACGGTACACCTCTGGTTTTTCTGTATGGACTGGGCTGCTCGATTGCCCATTGGAAATATCAATTGGCCCACGCCCGTAAGGCGGGACGGCTGACCGTACATATGGACTACAGGGGACACGGCGCCTCAAGCCTTGGTAACCCTCTGCGACCGCTCACCATTAAGGGCTTAAGCGAAGACCTTAAGGAGGTCATGGACCAGCTATCCATTGAACAGGCCGTGATTCTCGGTCAATCAATGGGGGGCACCGTCGCTATGCAATTTGCACACGATCACCCCGAACGATGCCTGGGGATGGTTCTGCAGGGGTCTCCGGGACGTGACCCCTACAGACACATGCAAATTGGAGATACCGGCAAGGCTGCCCTTAAAATCATGATAACCCTCAATAAGCTGGTCCCGGACTGGGTCCGTTTTGTGAATAAAACGGCAGCGATGGCCCCGTCCATCGCCAGAGAGGTGGTCCGCCTAAAAGGCTTTAATCCCCACTTGGCAAAGACAGAGGACATTGAGGAGTATCTGCGGCACTTTTTTGCGACAGACCCGAACATATTTTTCGAATTAGCCGAGGACCTCTGTGACTTTGACCTGAGCAATCTGGAAGGCCCTATTGAGGCACCCACCCTTATCCTGGCCGGGGGAAAGGATCAGCTGGTGCCGATAGAGGAATGTAAATGGCTGGCCAAACGACTGCCAATGGCTGAGCTAGAGATCATGGCCCATGGTAGCCACTGTCCACACCTTGATGATCCTATCTATGTTAATCAACGGATAGATCGTTTTTTAGACACGTACAAGTTCTAAAAAAAGCGACAATAAAAAGAAACCAACCCCTTCTGTCAGCTGTTCCAACCTGAAAACTTTCTTGCTAAGATCCGGATCTCAAGTCGGAATGACTATGCACATTAGCAAATTTAATGAGGAGTCGAAGTTATGAAAAAAGTCGCATTATTTATCGCGTCAACCATGATTGCTGGGGCTTCTTACGCCAAGACTTGTGACGTCAAAGTCGAAGGTTCTGACGCCATGAGCTACAACACAAAGACAATCGCTGTTGCGGGCTGCACTGATGTGAAGCTTTCTCTGAAGCACACCGGCAAGTTGCCAAAAGCAGCGATGGGACACAACATTGTCATCGCACCAGAATCTGAAATGAAAAATGTCATTGCGGACGCAACAAAAGCGGGCCCAGCAAAAGACTACACACCGACGAGCGCAGCCGTGGTAGTGGCGTCGAAATTGATTGGCGGCGGTGAGTCCACTGAGGTGTCATTTGCAACTAGCAAGCTCAAAAAAGGTACAAAGTACAAATTTTTCTGCACCTTCCCAGGCCACAGCGCTGTGATGGTTGGTGACGTTACATTTTAATGACTAAAAGTTTTTGGAGGGCGCCGATGGAGCGATTACTGTTATCACTATTGCTTTTCATCGGCGCTCTTTTTTCATCGCAAACAAATGCAGCCACTGCAATCAGCCCGCGGGATGCTTACATGGCTGTGATTTCTGGCATTGCGATTCTCGTAGATGTACGAGAACAATCCGAAATTACTGAGACAGGAATGGCTGCTCCTGCGCAGTGGCTGGCCACGAGTGAGATCGACGCGCGTAGCGATGCCTATGAGAAAGCCGTTCAAGGTTGGGACAGATCCAAAGACTTGATATTTTATTGCAGGTCGGGAAAACGCGCAGAAAAGGCAGCCGACCATTTCAGCACATTGGGCTTTCGAACCTTTAATGCCGGTTCATTTCAAGCTTGGAAAGACGCCGGACTTCCTGTTAAATACCCTAATTGAGCCAGTTTATCATGGCAAGATGCCACCGTAGCTCAGTCGGTAGAGCGACGCATTCGTAATGCGTAGGTCACCAGTTCGATTCTGGTCGGTGGCTCCATCCAGCCTCAGTCTGAATCTTTTCGGGAGAGTGCCTCTTGAACAAAAAACGGCGCGTCATTGATCCCGAGGGTAAGCGCACCGCAATTTTGGCGGCGTCCGCGAAACATTTTGCAACATTGGGTTTTTCCGGTGCCAACACTGAACTAATCGCAAAAGACGCCGGCGTCGCGGTCGGTACTATTTTTCGTATTTTTCCCAGCAAGGAAGACTTGGCCAACACACTGTTTCAGCGCGCCTGCGCAGAACAGGAACAAATAAACATCCAGTCGGGGATCACAGAACCGTCACTCCACGACCCTAAAGATTCTTTTCGTAACCTTATGCGAAAAGCTGCTGAGCGAATTCAGTCAAGACCCCATGAGTACCTTTTTTTCGAATCAAGTTTTGGCGCAGCATTCCTGAATGATGCTAGCCGACAGATCTCGGAAAAAGTCTACAACCAGTGGATTAGCTGGATTACTTATTTTCAACAGAAGGGAATCTTCGCCGACGCTGATATCGACGCTTTGTTTGCCATAACGGTTGGAGCTTTAGCTCGGTTTGCTCGCGATGCTCTATACAGAGGCGTTCCGCTGACGGATAAACTCATGTCTGACTTTGAAGACTTAAGTTGGCGAGCTGTCTCAAAGTAAAACTATCTTTCAATCAACTTTACGAAGAGCTCTTGAACGATCTTTATCTTTGAATAGATCTGTTTTGATGAGGTTTTCCACACGTCGATGGTTGTCGATCTTCTCAATGGCAGTCGACGCTATCATATACTCGGCCATCCTTTGACGGTCATCAAACTTAACGATAATCTTTTCTTTCATCTTGTCCAGTTTAAGCCGCGCGAGATCTTCTGCTCTTTCTTCGCGACGCTCTTCAAGCAGATTGACTCTTGGCTTCAGCCTCTCGAGCTCCGCTTTTCTAGTAGCCACCAGACGCTCGAATTTTAAAACATACATGAAAGCGTCCCGCTTCATTTGTTGGAGATCTTTATACTGAATATTTGCCCACTCCCTCAAGTGGCGAAATTTTTTTTCGTTCCAAAAGCGATCTAGCCAGGTAAAGAGCATTCGCAAGCGTTGTTCATTCATCTGACTCATAAAATAACTTTTTGAGTCGTCTTTTACGTACATGTTCTTGATATATTCCCGAAAATCATTGCGCTTCAAAATATCCGTCTCGATTGCCTGCTTACGCAAGTCGCGTAAGAAAAAAAGCTGGTAAATCGTCGATTCGATCTTCTCTTTCTCTTGAGCGGCGAAGTTGGGATTATCCACCGTGTTCTTTGGGGCATCCCGTTTTTCCTTCAAGGGGTCAACTTGCTCGTTAGCTTTTAAATCACTCACTGATTGAGTCGCGGTGTTTGATTCCCTCGCAGACTTAAGATCCAGCGGCTTGGAGATCGCAGGCTCCAATGGATCCAATCGGGTCTCAATCTTATCAACTTTCATCGCTAAAAGTCCTATCTGGACAGCAATACTCCGAGCACACAAAGCCCGGATTAGCGGCCGACAGTTGGTTCGTCAATGTTCGGAAATTCTTTAGAATTTTAACAAATTTATTAGTTTTATCCAGCAATTACCGCGGGTTGGTTTTGCGTTTTTCAGGCGAATTTAGACCACACAATGGACAGTCAGACCCTTAGGATCTTCGAGATTTACTCAAGGAAGGCAAAGGAGGTTCTCACATTTGTCGTTCAAATTTGAAGACTGGTTGACGGTAACGAGTGACTTTGTCGCCTCATCAATGATGGAAATTTTTGAGTAGCTTCTTGCAAGAACTTCAAGAAGATCCTTGGCTGAGCTACCCGACCGTTTCAAAGCCGGTCCATTACATTCGATGAAAAGTAGAGGCTTTTTCTGCTTCATGATCTCGCGCATCCCCTCCAGTACAGACAACTCCGCACCCTCAACATCAATTTTCACGACCGTTGGATAATCTTTTCCTGCAAAATACTCATCTAGAGGGATCGCGGGCACCTCCACTACAGTTCTCGACGAGCTACCAGCCGCATTAGGTACTGTGCTTGAGTAATCTGATTGAAGATCGTCCGAATAAAAAAGAACTGTTCCGGTTGAGGCCGCAGCACAAAACTCCTCCACCGTGACCTTATCATCAACACCGTTCATCAAAACATTACGCTTAAGATATTTACGCGACCTCGGGTGTGGTTCAAATACTACGACCCGCCCCGCACTACCTCGCGGAAGCTTTTCTGCAACTGCCAGCGAGTATTGTCCAAGGTGTCCACCAACATCCAGAAAAACGGTATCGTGGGCTACAAAATCCACCAATGTTTTCGTCATAAATGGCTCGCGTTCGCCACGACTAAGAGCTTTAAGAAAGCCGCGATCTTCAAGAGGGCCTCGGATTGTCAAGGTCCCATACTGAACACTAAATTCAGGAATAATTTTTGCGACAATTTTCTTGGCAAACTCTTTTAAACGCATGATTAACCCTCCGACAAGGAACTCGAACCTACAGCAGCTGACTAACCGAGCCAACTTATTTTCACTAGTTAGCTTCATGCCGCCTCACCAAGCTAGCCCACTGTAGACAGTGTAAAACTATAAACACAACGCTAAACAACCGAAATTATGCGCATAATTTTACAAAATGAACAATCTAAAGCCTCCACCACCCATGTTCAAAATCGCCACAAGCCCCGGTAACCCAGATGCTGACAATCATTGAAGCTGACTGTGAATGGGCTGCATGGTGTTGGCCTAATTTCACTGCAATGCAGGCTAAAACTTCACATTCGGGCATTTTCGTAAGACAATAATTGAAGTGTAAAATTCCCGGATTTTCGATGCTTCTCATAGGGGATGAATTCCATGGTTGGTCAAAGATCTTCGTTTACAGCAGCAGGCAACGATACCAGATCAAAGCTCCTATCCAAGGCCGCAGCCTTATCACAAACTGTTGGCTACGATGCTCTCAGCCTTCAAGAACTCGCCGACGAACTGGGCATACGCAAGGCAAGTATCTTTCATTACTTCTCAAGTAAAGACGACCTCGCATGCGCCGTTGTAGAATCCGATATGAAAATGTTTGAGCAATGGAGTCACAAAGTCGAGACACAGCCGCCAGTTCAGCGCCTTGCCAGCTACTTTGATCATTACAGAGCCATGATAAGCCACGGCCAGGTCTGCCCCGGAGGGGCGTTCGCGGTATCATGGCCGCTTCTGCCTGGTAAAGTGCGCGATGCTTTGGTTGAAATGCACAAACAGCAAATTTCATTTCTGGATGATCTTGTTCGCGATGGCCTCAGTGACGGATCGTTTAACCCGCAAGCAATGACCACAGATGTCATAAAATCAATTCCTGACATGTTGCAGGGGGCGATACAGGTGGGTCGAGCCGGTAGTAGCGTCATCCCGATTAACCGTATCGAACGATTGGTTAAAACTCTCTTAGGCGTGTCCTAGATCCTGATCTGAACGCACAAAACCATAAGCCTTCGCCAATGGAATCAGGGTTTGAGGGCATTTTGGTGTTTTTAATAATGATCATAATTGGCCGTATAGCCATATAAAAACACCCCTCATTGCGCTCTAAAATTTCTACGTGACGGACCGAGAAAAAGCGCAAATAATGTCCTGAAATCAAATATCAGAGAAGAAAGGGGCCACAAGTGACAAAACACTTAAATCCAAATGACAAAGGATCTCCTGTCCAATTTAAATCCAAATATGACAACTTCATTGGCGGAGAATGGGTTAAGCCTAAAGCTGGAAAGTATTTTGAAAATATCACGCCTGTGACTGGAAAAGTTTTCTGCGAAATCGCCCGGTCTGATCACAACGATATTGAGCTAGCTCTTGATGCAGCTCATCGTGCCAAGGAGTCTTGGGGCAAAACCTCAACAACTGAGCGCAGCAATATCCTCCTCAAAATTGCCGATCGCATGGAGCAAAACCTCGAGAAACTTGCAATTGCCGAGACATGGGACAACGGTAAGCCCATCCGTGAGACCAAGGCTGCAGATTTACCGCTAGCCATAGACCACTTCCGATATTTTGCCGCATGTATCCGAGCACAAGAAGGTAGCATCGGCGAGATTGATCATGACACGGTGGCGTACCACTTCCACGAACCACTTGGCGTTGTGGGACAGATAATTCCCTGGAATTTTCCTTTACTCATGGCTGCCTGGAAACTTGCTCCAGCACTAGCCGCTGGTAACTGTGTGGTTTTGAAACCAGCAGAACAAACACCAGCTGGAATTTTGCTGTTTGCAGAACTAATTCAGGATCTCTTGCCTGCCGGCACTCTCAATATCGTCAACGGCTTTGGACTCGAGGCCGGAAAGCCTCTCGCTAGTAACAAGCGTATCTCTAAAATAGCATTCACCGGAGAGACCACCACCGGTCGATTGATTATGCAATACGCATCAAACAATCTGATCCCGGTCACACTCGAGCTAGGTGGTAAATCCCCCAATATTTTCTTCCCAGACATTATGGACAAAGATGACGACTTTTTTGACAAGGCTCTCGAAGGCTTTACGATGTTTGCCCTCAACCAGGGTGAAGTGTGTACTTGTCCTTCCAGAGCTTTAGTTCACGAGTCCATTTACAAGGACTTCATCGCTCGCGCTGTTGAGCGTGTCAAAAAAGTTAAACAGGGCCATCCGCTCGACGAATCCACAATGATCGGCGCTCAGGCATCCATGGAGCAAGTCGAAAAGATCCTAAGCTATATCGATATCGGCAAGAAAGAAGGCGCACAGTGTTTGACGGGCGGTAATCGCGCAAAACTTGCCGGCGAATTAAGTGATGGCTACTATGTTGAGCCGACTGTGTTCCTCGGTAACAACAAGATGCGCGTATTCCAAGAAGAGATCTTTGGTCCAGTTGTCAGCGTCACAACATTTAAAAATGAGGCGGAAGCACTCGCCATTGCTAACGACACTCTTTACGGTCTTGGTGCCGGTATCTGGACTCGCAATATCAACACGGCATACCGATTCGGTCGTGAGATCCAGGCTGGCCGAGTTTGGACGAACTGCTACCATGCATACCCTGCTCATGCCACCTTCGGAGGCTACAAGCAGTCGGGAATCGGTCGCGAAACGCACAAGATGATGCTCGATCATTATCAACAAGTGAAAAACGTTTTGATTAGCTATAACCCCAAAAAGCTTGGATTCTTCTAAGATGCACAAGGGCCATGTCAAACGAGTGCTTGCGACGGATTCCGCCTTGGATTTGATTGCAGACCTGCGCAAAAAACATGGCGAACTCATGTTCCATCAATCGGGGGGCTGCTGTGATGGCAGCTCCCCGATGTGTTATCCCAAAGATGACTTTATTCTAGGTCCATCGGATGTAAAATTGGGCGAGATTGGTGGCGCTGGCTTCTATATGAGTGACAGCCAATTTGAATACTGGAAACACACGCAGTTGATTATTGATGTGGTTCAGGGACGCGGGGGGATGTTTTCGCTCGAAAACCCCGAAGGCGTTAGATTTCTAACCAGATCACGGGTATTTACCGATGAAGAACTAAATCAACTCGAACCAGCAACCCATGCTGTCACGTTCTAGCAGCTACAACTTATATTGAGATAAACAAAGGAATCAGAAGAAACTATGACACCAGATCTTTCGCCGCTAAAAAAACGACTTGCCACCTATACTGATTTAAAACTTGCCTCAAGCATTCTCTACTGGGATCAGGCCACCATGATGCCAGCCATAGGAGCAGAGCAGCGCGGTCGCCAACTCGCGACTCTCGCAAATTTGTCGCACGATCTACTCGTCGATCGTGAAACATCAAACCTAATCGACAGCGCGTTTTCATGGGCTGCAAATCAAAGTTTTGAAAATCAGGATGCCGCATTTGTGCGCGAAGCCCGACGCATTCACAGCCTTGAGTCCAAAGTTCCCGCAAGCCTCAGTGCAGCCATGGCCGAACACTTTTCCAGAATGTACGCCGCGTGGACCGATGCTCGCCCCAAAAGCGATTTTGCAACCCTGCAGCCGCTATTGGAGGAGTCTGTTCGATTAAGCTTGAAAATGGCCGAATGTTTTTCGGACCTCGAACACCCAATGGATGCGTTGATTCAGTTTAGTGACCCTGGAACGTCAGTGCGTACCGCACGACAAATGTTCCAAACTCTGCGATCGCAGCTAGTACCACTTGTCAAAAAAGTAACGTCCGCCAAGCAACTCAAAAACGACTGCCTTACGGGCGATTTTGATGACGCCTCTCAGCTTAAATTTTGCCGGCTAGTGGCAGAGCGACTCGGCTATGACTTCAGACGAGGACGCATCGACCTCTCACCGCACCCATTCATGACGCGACTATCTGGTAACGACATCCGTATCACCACGCGCGCGCGCCGTGATGATTTGACCGATTGTTTGTTCAGTGTCATCCATGAAGTCGGACACGCGCTTTACGAGATGGGAATTTCGGAATATCTAGATGGAAACATTCTGGGTAACGGCGTTTCAAGTGGCGTCCACGAAAGTCAGTCGCGTCTCTGGGAGAATCGGGTTGGACGGGGAAAGCCCTTCTGGGATTATTTTTATCCTGTATTACAGCAAGAGTTCCCCAACTTCAAAAACACGAGCCAATCGGATTTCCTGAAGGCCATCAACAAAGTAGAGCCAGGGTTAATTCGCGTGGATGCTGACGAACTCACGTATAACTTACACGTGATGATCAGGTTTGATCTCGAGTGTGATGTTCTCGAAGGGAAATTGAAAATCAACGACCTGCCAGAGGCATGGAATGCGCGCTATAAGTCTGATTTGGGCGTGACTGTACCATCGCTCAAAGACGGTTGTCTTCAGGACGTACACTGGTTTAGCGGGCCTTTCGGGGGATCATTTCAAGGCTACACCATTGGCAATATGCTCAGCGCGCAGCTTTATGACAGCGCGCTCAAAGAGATGCCAACGATGGAGTCAGAGTTTTCTCGTGGAGAGTTTTTAAACCTGCGCAGCTGGTTGACACGCAAGGTTCATCGGTGGGGGGCGATGCTCCCACCCGGTGAGGTGATCAAACACGCTACCGGGTCGGATCTATCCGTTGATGCGTACATGAACTATCTGACGCGCAAGTATAGTGACTTATACGGCCTCTGAGGCCGCCCCGTAAAAGGGGACGGATTCAGCGATAGTCAAAGGTCAGGTCTTCAATCTTATTGATGAGAACCTGGGGGTTAGCTTGGCTCGGAGCGACCACGTTCAGTGTTCCACAAGCTTTGACATGAAGCCTTGGGTTATGAAGTTTGTTCCGGCCATTGACCACCGTTTCAGGATGAGCATTCCACGCTGCGGCAGACTTTTCACGAATCGCCTTGAATAGCTCGACATCTTCAAAATTAACGAGCGTGTAGTCCAAAGTTACAAAGTCACTATCAGTGCGTTGCAGAGCAAACACATCAAAGGAGACCTCGGGACTTTTCGGAAACTTGACCAGCGTGCCTTCAACACAGGTAACGCGACCATGCAGGTCAACCAAGCGCTCAAGAACCTCAACAGGTGTCTCGACGGAGTCATCAAGCACCAAATGGCTTGGACGGCGTGGATGGCTTTGAATTTTAAAACGGATTTTTACTTTATCGCCGCGGTATAGGTTGTTGGCTTTTCCTGGGATCCCAACGACTGGAACCACGGCATCTTTGTACTCACAGACCACCATGGAGCCGTCTTGGGCCGCAAAGTGAACCTTGCCAATAAACTCGCTGCGAGTCATCAGATCTTCAGGAATCTTTGCTTCATGCTCATAAGGAGGAACATTCTCGCCCCCTCCACCATCCCAGCGCTCAAGAACACTGAGTTCAGTCACATAGATATGCTTCTGTGGAGCACCGTTATCAATAAATTCACCTTTGATTCGCACCTTATCGTGACGCTTAAGCGTCTCGAGTTCTGATTTTACGTTTGGAACGTGGGAAACCATGGGGAAAATCGCATATCGGAAAAACTCACCTTTTTCACGAAACACAAAAACAGCCAAAGGACCCAGCCGTCCATGAACCCAACCCTCGACA
>JBIIGV010000006.1:0-48037 GCA_044236265.1 Oligoflexales bacterium | reverse complement strand
CAGCAGTCTGAATTTCGCTCGTTATGGTCCCAAGTAAGTCTTTTTGAGTCGAAAACACTTTTTATTTGCAGGCGCTCCCAGCAAAATCGAGCTTTTGGTTCGTGGCTCTCTGAGATCAAATCTGTTCAAGATATTAAGTCGAATTTTGTCTTCGAATTTTCTGAAAAGTTGCCAGCGGATGTCGCCAAGCAATTGTCGAGACTTGGAGTTGTGATGGTTAGCTGCGTTGAGCCATCTGCCACCCAGGAATTTGAGAGAGTTGCAGAATCTTTTTGTAGGCGCAGAAGTTTGTCGCTAGCTCCTGATGCTATTAAGTTGGTCGTGGATTCCATGGGACATGACCTTGCAAAAATCGAAAATCAAATTGATATATTGTCGCTACAGTTCCATGGCGTTAACAGAACTCTCAGTCGTATCGATGTTGCGTCATCAATTGGGACGCTGCGCGAAGACGACGTTTTTGAACTTTTTGACGCTCTTCGCAGGAATAATCTGGCCGAGGCTCACTTACTGTCTGAGGCATTCATTGATCGTGGTGAATCCGCCATAGCATTGACAGGAATTTTTGCGCGATTTGCTCGAGAGCAACTTGAAAAAGGCGGTTCGCGAAAAGGAATGGGTCCGCTCAGCGCCTGCGCTTCAGCCGATCGGCGTTTGAAGTCGTCGCGAGTCGACGAATCATTGATCATTTCGTCCATCATTGACTCGTTTGCGGTGGTGTAATGACGGGGTTGTGGTCATTAAAGTTGACTCTGGCGATGATTTTTCTGCTGACCCCCAACGCGGCTAGCTCTCAGAGCCAGGTGTTTGAAAAGTTAGATTGGACAGAAATCAGGCCAGCAGCCATTCATGCTGAATCCATACTGGCTGACGAACCTACGGGTCGTCCCGTGGTTGATGTCACTTCAAAGGAAATTTGGATAACGGGGAAAAGTTTTCTTTGGCGCTGGAATTTGGCAGATGGTTCATTGAGCCGGCTGGAACAGCCTTTGGCTCGCACTGAATCCTTCAACCTGATCCATGTTAAATCTGGTGTTTTGATAGGCGTTGATAAAAAATCTGCCTGGATATTGAAGGGTGAAAAACAGGTGTGGCGAAAGCTTGATGGAAGCTTTCCAGCGGCCTGCATTCCTTTGGGTGCATCGCCTTTGCCTCACGATAACAGCCACCGCGTTTACTTTATGAATAATTGCGGAATTTTTCTTATTTTGGTTGATCCTGGCCAATTAGTGAAATCAACCGGCAGTGACTTGGAGGTTCAGGGCGGACAGTCAAAGCTTTTTGCTGGGCTGGAGCACGACGGAGCTGTGTTAACAACAAGAGATCATCAGCTCTTAAAGCTGCTGATGGATGGGCCACGGGTCAGGCAGTCCGAGGTGTATCGGGCGAAATCAAAACTTAAGGGTGTTGTTCGGTCTGGAAAGTATTTCGTTGCTTGGTCGTCTCAAGCGCTGATTTTCTTTGATGAGAAGTTAAGGCGAAAGCAGGTCATCCCCGTCTTGGGTAGCCGCAAGATAAACTCTTTTGGCGCTTCTGTTGACCGCCATGTCCTGGCCTTTGCTGATGGTGCTATTGAGGTTATGGACATTCCGACTAGAAGAAAACAGGCTAGCGGCAAGGGAGAGTATTCGCCCAACTTTATTGATGTTTTTCCGGATGGCGAGCTCATTGTTTTATCGTCGGACGCCGGAATACCGCGTGTATTCAAGCTTTCAGCCGGAATTAGTGTGACGCCAGCTCAATAAAAAGCTATGATTTCTTTATGAAAAGATGGTCTGTGTTATCCATTTTATGTTTTTCAGCCTGCGCGTCGGGCCCAAAGCCTATTCCGTTGGCGTTGGACCCGTTGAACCCCTCAGCTCCTCCTTCCAAAACTTTGCTCCAAGAAAGAGATGCGTTGCGAGGCTACTTAGCCAAAAATCCCTCAGACTCCGCTTTGCTGGAGGACGCTGGCTTTATGCTTGATGCGATGATTGCTGATTCCAAGGTTGAATCAGCTGAATCAGCAAAGCTTTGGTTTGCTGCATTAACTCGCGCAAAGGGAAGCTTTGGAGAAAAAGCGTTTGCGGGCTGGATTCGTTCCTATGTGAAGCAACAACCTAAGGCGACTGTAAAGTCTCAGTTGCTATCCCAGATTATGGCCGAATTAAATGGTGGATCAGCGTCTCCCTGGATGCTGGACAAAGGTTTGACATCGGAGCAGAAAATTTCCCAGTTAATTGATCGAGATTTTTCCGATTTGTTGCCAGCGGACAACGTGCCATCAGGCGCAAAAGCAGAAGTGCCATCGGTGAGTGGCATCGATCCATCTGATCCACTGATGATTCGGCTCGCGGCAAATGTTTGTAAAAGCAAGTCGCAACTTGGAGCTGGTTGGGAAGATTGGCAGCGACGATTAGACGTGGACGTGCGCCAATATTTTACAGGCCTCATTAACCAGTGCAGCGGACAGATTTCCAAGTCTGTAAGTATTCTTTCGGAAGTTGTTCCGCGACTTGCCGCAAATTCACCAACAGCGCCCTTAGCTCTTGAAGCTTATGCGAGAATTATCAAGATGCGAAGAGACCAGGGTGAGCGCGAGTCTGTGGCGCCACTTTATGTTCCTTTCATGAGGCTCTGGAAAAGTCCTGCAATCTCGGAAGCATCACTTGGACTCACTAGAAATCAATTCGAGCAAAGGAGAATTGAAGATACGTTGTGGGCTGCGCGTGCGCGTGCAGCAATTGGTGATGGTGAGTCAGCAAAAAATTACGCAGAAGATGTGATTGCGTATGTTGAAGCAGCTTTGAGTCAGTCTTATAGTTTGACCAGTGAACAGAAGCAAAGTTTGAATGCCACTTTGGCCGAGACTTATCATTTTTTGGCGTTTCGCCTAGCGGTAGAAGCTCGGGACTGGGATAAAGCTGCAAGTATTGCGCAGTTAGCCACTGAGCGACATTCGTTTTCCGGTGAGTGGTCAGATCGTCTTAGATTTAGTCTCGGGTTTTATCGGTTTTTAGCCGGACGATATGAGGACTCTAGGAAGGTCTGGGAGGAAATGCTCACAGATTCCAAAGATGATAAATTACGCCCTGCTCTCCTTTTTTGGGTTTCACAGGCACACACAAAGCTCGGAAATAAATCGGAAGCATCTTTTTACCGCAAGTCTGTAGCCCAAGATCATCCTCTTAGCTTCTATAGCGTTGTCGCCTTGAGGCAATCAGGATCCGATTATCATGATGAGTGGTCGCGAATCTTTACGGACGTCAAATCACTTCGCAAATCTTTACGAGATTGGCAGAAAAGTGATCTTGACGATTTAAGATCTGAAAAAAAACGAGGAGCTCTTCTGAGACGGGCAGAAATTTTTGCTTCGTTGGGAATGCAGCAATTTTCAAATTATAGTCTTGATGACTTAATCAAGGCGATTGACTTTCAGTCCATGGATGAACGTGAGATGGAATGGGGTCTTTATATTTCCCGTTTGTATGCTGCCAACTCAAACTGGTTGGGGGCAATTGCCACGACAACAAAGCTCACAAAGGATTCATCCTTTTGGCAGCGTTTTCCCGAGCAGATGATTGTGTATTTTCCTCGTCCCTACGCATCCCAGTTCATCGCGATGGCAAAAGAGAAAGACCTCAGTCCCGAGGTCTTGATGGGTCTGACCAGGCAGGAGTCGAGCTTTCGATCTGATATTCGAAGTGGCGCTAATGCTTGGGGCTTGATGCAACTAACACCGCCAACGGCCAAAGGTTTGGTTGGGGAGGCTGGGTTCGCTAGTCCAAGTGCGATTAAGATTCCCGAGGACCTTCTTGTTCCTGAATCCAACATACGCTTAGGTTCAACTTACGTGAAACAGTTGAATGGTCGATATGCTGAAGATCGCTCCAAGGTGTTTGCAGCCTATAATGCGGGCATACAGACCGTTGAAAACTGGGTCTCTCGGCGGCTTTTTGAGGACCAGCTTGTCTTTATTGAATTAATCCCCTACCAGGAAACGAGAGACTATGTGAAAGGGGTGTGGCGTAATGAAATGGTCTACAGATTCCTTTTAGAAAAAGTCCCCGGCCTGCCTAATTAATAGCCAGGACGATCCCGCCGTTTCGATGCCATTTTTCAGCTAACCGATTGGAAATTGCTTTTTTAATCCTAAGCCGCCATGATAAAAGCCTGGCTCAGGTGAAAACTTCTATGACGGAGAATGGTTAGACTATGTCGACTAAGAATGTTCCGCATCGCGACATCAGTAGAGAGGGTAAAGGATGGTTAGCTATGGTGCTGATCATGTTCATGTTCCCTACTCTTTTCTTTTTGTGTGTATTTTTTCCGATCTGGGTGGGCTGGACCCCTCGTTGGTGATGGACGGTTTAAAGAATGTCTCAGACAAGTGTTTTGTATGATGCGTCTCAGCCAGCTCAACTGACGGCGAGCTGGCGCGACTATTTTCAGATGACAAAACCTACAATTACATTGTTGGTTGTCGTCACAGTCTTTCCTGGCGTTTTGCTTGCATCACCAGCGACAATTCCTCACATGAGCTTAATACTTGCGAGTCTTGTTGGCACCTGGCTCGCCTCCTCATCAGCGGCAGTGTTCAATCACTTGGTTGATGCGGATATTGATCGAAGTATGACGCGCACCTATCGTCGTCCAGTGGCTAGTGGACGCATTGATCGTACAACTGCAATCATATTTGCTGCTGTGCTTGGCTTGTCTTCTGTTGCGATTTTGGCGATGTGGACCACTTGGTTGGCTGCTGTCATTGCTGTGTTAGCTAATGGTTTTTACGTCCTGTTTTACTCGATGTACCTCAAGCGTCGGACAGTCCAGAATATTGTCATTGGCGGTGCCGCAGGAGCAGTCGGTCCGCTGATTGGTTGGGCCGCTGTTGACGCCTCAATTGGTTGGCCAGCGTGGATGTTGTTTCTAGTCATCTTTCTTTGGACGCCTCCGCATTTTTGGGCGTTAGCTCTAAAGTATAAAGACGACTACGCGGCTGCGGGTATTCCCATGATGCCTGTTGTTTTCGGTGAGGAAAAAACCCGTAAACAAATGTTCTGGTACACGGTCAGCTTGGTTCCCGTCGTGGCATCTCTCTGGGTATTCGGAGCAGCCGGTTCCTTATATATGACTTTTGCAATGGCATTTACGCTGTATTTCGTTTGGATGGCTTGGAGACTCATGGTCACCCGAGATGCAAAATTAACGATGCCGTTGTTCCATTATTCGTGTCTCTATTTATTTGGCGTATTTGGAGCGTTGATGCTTGATCGCCTGATTGTGGGATTATGAAGCGAGAGCCCGCCATTGGCACAGGTCGATCTCGCCTCCTTTCCAAGTCGTTTTGGCTCGGAAGTGATGCCAGCGCCGTCAATACTGATCGCTTCTGGCTCTATTTAGTTTCGATCGGTTTGATTTTATGTTTGGTTTGCCTTGTCCGGGCGCTCGAAATATCTCAAAGCCATTGATTTTAAAGAATAAATAGAGAATTTGACGATAATGTGGGTCCAATGCCTTGATTTTAAAGGATATTGACTTTGTATTAAATTAATTTAAATTGCTCCCCGATGCTAAATAATGGAGCAATAGGCAATGATTGATCAAATCAAGGAAATCATCGAAAAAGACATTAACCCTCAACTGGCGTTCCACGCCGGAAGTTGTGAGTTGATTGACGTTGAAGACGGGGTCGTTACGATCCGTTTGTTCGGTGGTTGCTCGGGCTGCCCATCGAGTCACATTACATTGTTCAATGGAATTGTGCCTATCTTTAAAGAGAAGCTACCTGAAGTAAAAGACGTCGTTCTGGGTTAACGCAAAGCTGCTAAATCAAGCAGTGATGTCCGCTAATAGGAAAAATTTTCCTAGTTAAGCGGACCTTTTTTTTATCCGATCAGGATTCTGTTGGGGAAAGAAGGAGGATCCATGAATAGGTTGCCAAATTATGTCTTGGCTCTCACAGGCTTTTTTACACTTCCAAATTTGTCGATGGCGCAATCCTCCAGTTATGGTCCAGGTAAATCGCTTCCCATGCCAGGAATGAAAAGTAAATATACTTATCCGCAGCCTCCAAAACGGCAGGCGACAGGTCCAGAGCGTTTTGTTCCGGCATTCGAGATTCCAGAAAAACCGGAAAAATACATTTGGAAACTCAAAGCAAATCCTTTAGCAACTTCAAACGGAAGTCAGGATATCCCAGTGGTTTATTTTGGAACAACAGAGAGACCAAGTGCCGTCGGTAGTGCTCGTGCGGGAGAGGAAATTACGCTCGAAGAATTTCGAGTCGTCGGTCGGCGAAACTTTTATAAATTTAATTGGAATGGAGCTCCCGACAGCAAAGTTGTTGTCGGAAGTCAGCCTGAGTATTTCATCGACGGAATGTATATCGAGTTCGCTGGCAAGAAATAATTCGATCAGAAATAGGTAGCCATTCCTAAGCCTAAAGCTAAATTCGTTCCCGAGACACTTGCCACAAGTTCTGTCCCGCTTTCGTCACTTTTGTCGTCGCCACTAAAGGTGAGATCAAAATTAAGAAATGGTTTTAGAGCAACGTGCCCCCCAACGAAGAATTTGCCTCCTAGCTCGATTCCTGATGACATGCCAGTTTGAGATTCTTTTGATTCGGCGGAGCCATCTGTTTTGGTTGTTGATGCGACCGATAGACGGTAGAAACTTAGTCCTGCGTAGGGGACGAACTTGTCTTGGTGAATGTTGCCTAAATTAAGTGAAAAAGCTGCCCCAAACCCAATGGCTGTTTCTACCTTGGTCGCTGAAAGATTATCGCTTAATTGCTCTTTAGTTGCGTTGTTCTTGTACTTCAGCAACGGTCCAAGCTCTATTTTTCCCAAGATAAAAAGATACTTTAAATCGAGATTAATCTCCGTTTCCGTGTCCTTCAGGGATTTGTCGGAGTATTTCCGTGTTTTCGCATTTGATGAATACGTTAGTCCTATGTCTGCATTTGCAAAGTAGGGTTTACCGCTTTCTTGCGATCCGTGCCCTTCTCCAAGCTCGGCGCTTGGCTCATCGGTGGATGATTTTTTCTTCTTCTTTTTCTTCTTTATTTTTTTCTTGGGTTTCTCGGCTCCATCTGCTGGAGTTTCTTCGCTCGGAGTGGCTGTCGTCGCGTCCGTAGCTTTCTCGCTTTCGTCAGTCTGTGCAAAGCGATCTAGCTGATTATTGTCTGTAGCATTGGTGTCAGAGTCATCCTCGTCATCAAGAGCACTTTCAAAATACTCCTGGATCAGGTCATAATTTTGCTGTTCACTCGCATCCTCGTCATCAGCTAAAGCCAAGGCTGACATAAAACTAAGCAAGCAAATAAGAAACTTAACGCTCATGATGCGCTCCCCTGTAAGTAAAGATGTAGCCTAGGAATTTTATCAGATTTTATCAGCAAATAGAAATGCTGCGAGAGTGACGAAATCGTCAGGCGTCAATGTTTCGGCTCTTCGATTGAGATCAATCGGGCAGTCTTCGTCTGGACGACCTCGCATGAACGGGCGCACAGCATTCCTCAGCTTCTTTCTACGCTGCGTGAAGGCGATGCGACAAATCGTCTCCGTGTATTGTAGGAGTTTCCCTTGGGCCGGCTCATCCGAGCGTGGACGAAGTGTAATCACGGCGCTGTCAACTTTTGGGACCGGAGTAAAACAGGTCTTCTCCACCCGAAAGTTGAAGTCACAGTGCGAGCGAAGCTGGCAGTAAACACTCAAGCTTCCGTAATCTTTATTATCTGGCGGTGCCACGACTCTTTGCGCAAACTCTAGTTGGACCATGAATATGGCGCCTTTTAACGACTTCAGGTGAGGCAGAAGCCACATCAGTATGGGAGTTGAAATGTTGTAGGGAATATTCCCAACGACCCCGACAGGTGTTTTCCCGCTGCTTGAAATCCAAGCTCCTAGATCGAATTGTAAAATATCTTCATTGATCACGTCTGTATTTGGGAGACTGCCACTTTTAATTAAATCGTTGATACGTGCGGCAAAGCGATCGTCTTTTTCAATTGCAGTGACAGTGATGCCTGCGTTTGAAAGTGCAGTCGTCAAAATTCCATTTCCCGGACCAATTTCCAGGACTTTCTTTATTCCTAGGTCTTGAGCTTGTTCAACGACTCGATTAACGGGCCAATCAGTGTTCAGAAACACTTGGCCGAGGCTCTTTTTTTGAAAGATTTTTTGCGAGGAGCTGTGGGCATCTTGACTTAAATCGCCATAACCACGACGCATAGTTTGCTCCTCAGTAACTCAGGTCTTTGGCAAGATAACGCTCGAATGGATATCTTGAGAATACATCCCAGTCGACTCCTGAGTCATCGCTGGTAACTTGCTGTTGGTAGTATGCCATGGCGGCTATCATTGCGCCATTGTCAGAGCAATAATTTAGCGATGGAAACCAGACAGGAATCTTGAACGCTTCACTCATCATTGAACGAAAGCGACTGTTAGCCGCAACTCCTCCCGCCACGATGATACTGCGCGCATCAGGTCTTAAAGTCATGGCTGAACTCAGTTTGCGAACGATTTGGCCTAATGCTTCTTCTTGAAACGAGTAAGCGATGTCAGCTTTTGTCGTGTCTGTTTGGCTTGAGCGATTCACTGCATGAGACACAGCGGTTTTCAGGCCAGAGTATGAAAAGGTCAGCAAACTTTTTCGTTCTACCATCCGAGGCATCTGCAGCTTGCCTGGTAACCCTTGTTTTGCAAGGGCTTCAACGTGCGGTCCACCGGGGTACGGAAGGCCCAGCATTTTACCAACTTTATCGAATGACTCGCCGCATGCGTCATCCATCGTGTGAGCTAAAAGCTCGAAGTGCGTTGCATTTTTCATATAGTAAAGATTTGTGTGACCGCCGCTCACAACCAGAGAGAGTGTTGGAAAGATATTTTCAAGAGGCTCATCAATCCCAAGAAGCGCTCCAGAAACGTGGGCATGAACGTGATTGACAGGTATCAACAGCTTTCCAAGAGCTTGAGATAAGCCTTTAGCAAAAGCTGCTCCCACGAGTAAGCACCCTACAAGTCCGGGCCCCTGACTCACCGCAATAGCGTCAATGCTGCTCGCCGAAACTCCCGATTCGTCGATTAGCTGATCGTACATTTTGTTGAGTGCAATAAGATGCTCGCGAGCCGCGATTTCTGGAATTACGCCGCCCCACTTTGCATGCACAGCGGCCTGGGAGGCGATCAAAGATGTAACGACGTGACGTCCGTCTCGTACCAGCGCAAGTGCTGTTTCGTCACAACTTGATTCGACCCCGAGTATTAACATGGATGGCCCTGCCCGCTTGCCGGGCTACTATTTCTTTGCCTTCAGTGCTTTTTTTGCCTTCTCACCTTCGGCTGTTCCTGCGTACTTGGTGGCTACCTCTTCATAGAACAATTGCGAGGTATCTTTATCACCCATGGCTTTGAATGCATCACCTAGCCGCAGTTTTGCAACAGCAAGTTGCTTTTCTCCGGGTTTAAGTTCTACCAGTTCGTTAAATTGAAGAGCGGCCTCTTTCGGGCGCTGCAGCTTCATCAGGCTCTCACCGTACATCATGAGAGTTTGCTCACGCTCACGACCTTTCGCCTTTTTTAAGACATTGGGAGCATCCTCAGCAACCTCTTTGAAATGCTTGCGGTCGTATGCAGTCTTTAAACTTTCAAAATCCGCTGACTTTGACCCCTGAGGTTTCTTGTCAGCGGTTTTCTTGGCTGAGGGGGAGCCCTTTTCTAAAGACTGAAGTAGCTCTTTCTGCTGGCTTTCTACCGCTTCCAGTCTGGATTTTATTTCGGTAAGTTGGGCTGCGATGGATCCCTCTTGAGGCGCTTCTTGTCCTGGCATTTGGCCGGTTTGGACGCCGACTTTTAGAGCATCAATGTCGCCCTTCATGCGTTTGACTTCGATTCCGATTCGCTCAACATCAGATGAGGTTGACGCGATGGTTCGGTTGTTGACCTCGCCTACTTTCTGATCAGTTGATTTGGACTGATTAATTGAAGACTCAAGTTCAAGGACCTTGGTTTGGAGGCGATAGATGTCATCATCCATTTGGCGCTTTTGCTGTGGGGTAACGCAACTGGCCGTTAATGCTCCGATAAGAAGACTGTTAAGGGTTAAACCAAGTGCAACATTTCTCATCAAATGAGTACTCCTATGGGGTTTAATTCCGAGTCTTAATATTCTAGGAAACCAGCCACTATGTTGCCATGGCTAGTGCTTAAAATCTAGTTTTTTAAAGGGTTTACGATTTGCAAGTCACGTCTAGGCGACGTGTTTCCCACCGACTGTAACATCATTAAGTCTACGACGCAGGTTAGAGAGGAGTCGGAAATAGTGATTAGAATCCCTTGTCCAGCTTAAAGCGTAGGCAGAATGAATCTTTTCATTGATTGCGACCAACCTCATATTCTCTTTGGTGGCAAGCAGTCCATTCATCTTGGATTCAAATGTTTGCAGATCAATCTTCCAAGGGGTGCTGGAAGGTGCTGCTTCCGCTTTATTTATGCTGGTTTCTCCGCTATCCTGAGGCGCCTGAGTAGTGTCAGGGTTTTGCGGTAAGGGCGCCGTTACAACCGAGTCACTGGAAGCACTTTCACTAGGGTTAGGCGTGTCCGAACTTTCGTTAGAGTTTTGATCTTCGGTTTTAATTTGCTCTTCCATGTGAAGGACCTCACATAAACGTTTCGCGACACTCGTTGCTTCGGGTGATGGATCGGCAAATTCCTGAAATTTATGAGTGTATTCGGCCTTAATGCGCAAATAGGCGCACTGTTTTCGACTGTGTGAATAATGAAAGAAATACAAAAATGAATCTAGAAAATCAGGAATTTAACTCAGACGCAGCTGATATCGAGGACGTCAATCTACCCTCGCCTGCGATCACTGAAATAGCGTCGCCAGTGGCTACTTTTGATGAGGCAGGAGTCTCTGAGGATGTTACAACTGCTGTGCGAAAAATCGGCTGGACGGCTCCCACCCCTGTCCAAGGCATGTGTCTTCCCTTGACGACTAAAGGCAGGGATGTCGCTGGCTTTGCGCAGACAGGAACTGGAAAAACTGGGGTTTTCGTTATCACTGTAGCAGAAAGGTTGCATAAAGAGTCTCCGCCAGAACGTAAGCGCCAAGACGTTGCAGTTCCAGAAGTTGTGGTTTTAACGCCGACTCGTGAACTTACCATGCAGATTGATGATGACGCCAAGCGTGTATTGTCTTTGCTGAATATTAAGTCGGTACCGGTTTTTGGTGGTGTCGACGTTGAAAAACAAGCGGCTGCGTTCAAAGATGGTCCGCGCATGATTGTGGCAACGCCAGGGCGCCTGAAAGACTTTTACCAGAGAAAGATGGTCGATCTCACTCAAGTCAAGATTTTCATCTGCGATGAAGCAGATCGAATGTTCGATATGGGGTTTATCGATGATGTGGAGTTCTTTCTTGATAAGATCCCAGAGGAATCCCAGAAGCTCCTGTTTTCAGCAACGACAAATGACAATGTCAAAGAACTCGCCTTTGAATACCTGAATCATCCTGCTTATATATCGGTGAATCCGGAGACAATTACTCCCGAAGCTATCGAGCAGCATGCGATTATTTGTGATTCATCTAACAAGTTACGAGTCATGCTTGGGCTTATTAAGGAACACAATCCCGTTTGTGCCATTATCTTTACGAACACAAAAATGACGGCTGAGTGGTTACACTATAAGCTGAGCGGGAATGGAATTGATGTGGACTTGATCACGGGTGATCTGCCTCAGAAAAAGCGCATTCAGCTGATTCAGAGAATTAAAGAAGGCAAGGTGCGAGCACTCATTGCTACAGATGTAGCAAGTCGAGGTCTTCATATCAGTAAGGTCAGTCACGTGTATAATTTCGACGTCCCTGATGATCCAGCCAACTATGTGCATCGAATTGGTCGTACGGCTAGAGCTGGCGCCAAGGGAAGCTCGTACACACTTGTTTGCGAAGACTATGGGGAAAATATTCGGGCGATTCAGGAGATGCTTGGGAGTCAAGTTCACCTCAAGGGCGAGTGGTTTGATCCCGCTTTTCTTGAGATCAAAGACATAGCGGGTAATCCCTATGCCGCCGGTGGTGCGCTTTATCGTGAACCTAAGGAGCGAGAGGGTCGCAAAGGGGCATTTTCCAAGGATGAACGAGGTCCCCGGGGACGGCGCGGTGAAAAGGACCATGATCACAAGCCCGAGGAGCCATTGCACGGCAAGGCGAAGCACGGTGATAAAGACCGGTCACAGTTGCGCAAGGACGGTGATAAATTTCAACCAAAAGCTCGCACCCACGAGACTACGGCTCCTCATCGCAGAGTTGCTGCCACAGGAAGCAAAATTGGACGCGCACCCGACAATAAACCCGTCGTATACCGCGCCGAGGGTACTCCGATCGGAGTCATTGGTTGGGTCGTGAAGATTTTTAAGGCCCTTTTTGGTTTGCGCCAATGAGCTGTTTGACAGCTGAGGGTGGCGAATATAGAATTTTACCGTTGCCGGTAACAACAGTTGTTGAGGATAGCTCATGTCGCAGGTTGTGGTCACAGATGATAGCTTGAAGCAACGTCGCTTGCGCTCTGGTGAGCAGGAGAGGCAAATTGACCGCGAGGGTCAATTCAAGAAGTGGTTGAAGTCCGATATCACTGGTTTCGATCCTATTGCCGCTCTTGTAGGGTTAGCCGTTCTTCCTGTAGTCGCTGTGTGGTATCTCATCGGCTTTCTGATGAAATTTTCTATCTACATCGGCATTGGGTTTAGCCGATTGCTGGGATCGCTGTTGAGTTCCTGGTCAAAGTAAGTTTTTAGGCGATTTTTCCTGCCTCCTGCGCAAAGTGAATTTTGCTGCTGGGGGCTTTTCTCTATCTGCCGACGCAAGTTTCGATAATTGCGAACGGATCTATGCCCCACTCTAAGCGGCACGGGTGTTGCTTTGCCTTCTTGTGTGCAGTTGTGACTTTTTTGCACGAGGAGGATTTACGATGGCAACAACAGTCATTCAGACGGGTGTCGTAGGAGTGCTAGATAGACCAAGGCTCTCGCTCGTTCAAAGTTACTTTGTTCGGCGTTCCCATCCCGCGTCATTATTTGTTGAAGCGGCAGGTGCTTCGTGGATTGTTTATTTTTTCTGGAATCATTTGTGGGTTGAGTCGTTGTTGGTGCTACTTTTTTCGAGAGTTATTGCCAATTTTATTGCATTTCGTGCGAACCCGGATGTTTTAGCGCAGTCCGGTATGGGTCGGATTGCGTTGCTACATGCGCAGCCGCTTAACATGTTAATTCAGCTTGTCGGTTTAATTGGTTTTTTTTATGGATTGTGGACGCATGAGGTGAAAGTCATTCTCATGGGCATATCTATTGTCATGCTGGGCCATCTTGTAGGATGGCACCGCGTGGATCGACATTTTGAGCTAAGCTGATCTCACAGGTTTGCACGGATTAATTTCATGAGCTCAGAGATTTCCTCTGGGCTCATTTTGCCTTTTTTTACAAAAAGAACCTTCCCGCTCTTGTCAAAAATGACAACATTGACTGAGTCATCCTGAAGGTCCCATGCCTTGACCATTGTTTTGCGCATGTCGCGCACGTAGGTGGTGCGCGGGAATTTTTCCTGCTTTTGCTTCAACATGCTGTTGATCATGCTGTTGGGGTACCAAGCAGCAGCCATATTGATAATGGCAATGCTGGTGTGCTTTTCAAATGGAAGCTTCTCTTGTTCGTATGCTTGCTCAAGAGGCTCGTTTAACTTTTTTTCTTCTGGATCAACGTAAAAAACACTGATGACTTTGCCCAATTTAGCAATTTCTTCCGAGGACCAGGGTTCGCCTGATACGCGGCCGCCAAGGTCGCCCTCAAGTTTGGCTTCAGGCGCGGGCTGACCGACCGTAAGGGGCAGTGCCATGGCAAGATTTCCGCATAGAAACACTAAGGTCGCAAGATAATAACGCGCATTCATGGGGTTAGCCTCGTAAAAGGATTTGTACTTGTTAGGAGTCTATCGTATATCGAGAGCCTCGACAAAGACTTTGAGGTTTTAAATGTCAGACACCATTACGTCGCGCTTAAAAAATTTCGGAAAAAAAATTGCAGCCGTTGCATTCATTGTTTTGATCCTGATAGGAAACCTTTGGCTGATCTACAGATTTACTGGAGGCACATTTCCTCAATGGTCGGTCATGGTGTTCGGTGCAGCTGTTGCCGCTGCATTTGCAGGGGGGGTATTGATGATACCCGCTGCGATTTGGCCTCCTGAAATTAAAGATGAAACTGACGATATTTCGGATAATGACAAAATTTGAAAGTTAATGGCGTTTTTCTGCCCACCGATAAACTATTTGAGGTCGGGTAGAATTTTATTAGGGCTTCAATGTTGTCCTTAAAAAGGAAGTGTAGATTTGAAAAAATCAAAAGGTGACAAAGAAAAAGCCATGGCACCATCAATCAAAGCTGCGACAGCTTTGAATGATTTCTCGCGAGGCTCCCTCGACTCCTCGCAGTTGGCTGCACAGCAGCGTGCCGCAATTCAAGCGGCGGCTTCAGGCTCTTCCGTAGGTCGACGGGCAGGTGACCCTGGCCTTCAGTTGATTCCTGCGCGACGTGTTCATCACGCATTGGAAAAGGCGCGGGGAAAAAGTTTGTTAATTTGTATCAAAGGATATCCGGACCCCGATAACATCGCAGCGTCTCTTTGCTTGCAGTGGCTAGCTAGGCACCACGACATCAGAACGAAAATTCTTCATTTTGAAGAAATTTCTCATTACGAAAACCGTGCTCTCGTCAAAAAATTAGATATCGAAATTGAGCAATATGATCCGTCAATGGACCTTTCTAATTGGGATTATTTTGCAGTAAATGACTCTCAAAACTGTGAACTACCAATCAAGCTACCGGCCGAGTGTCGATTACTCGTGTTTGTCGATCATCATAAAAGCTTAGGAACTGTCTCAGGCGAGTTCGTTGATATCCGAGAGGATAGTGGCTCGACGTCAGCAGTTTACGCCGAGTACTTGATCGATGGACCAACAAAGTTTGATGGTTCGTCCAACGAGCAGACTAAAATTGCTACTGCTATGATGCACGGTATCAGAAGTGATACTGATAATTTTGCAAATGCCACTCCTATGGATTATCGCGCCAGTGAGTTTTTGGCGAAGCACATGGACAAGGATTTACTGAACCTCATCTCGAGACAGTCGATTCCGGCAAAAACAATGGATCTCACGCAGATTGCATTACAGCGTAAGGACATTAAGGGTACGTTTATGTTCGCTGGAGTTGGGTACGTGCGGGAAGAAGATCGCGATGGTATTGGCCAATGCGCGGATTATCTGCTTCATCGCGAGGGGATTGACACCGTTATTGTTTACGGCGTTGTAGGCAATGAATGGATTGATGGTTCACTGCGAACGCGCTCACATACACTTGATCCAGATCGATGGATCAAAGATGTATTTGGGCAAGATAAAAATGGACAGTTTTACGGAGGGGGGCGCAAAGACAAGGGTGGTTTTCAGATCCCACTCGGTGTCTTTGCCAATGTCTCCGATAAAGAGTTACTTTGGATTTTGATCAAGAAGACAATTGACGAACTCTTCTATGACAAAATCGGAGTTGACGGTAAGCCTAGTCACGACGAAATTCAGTCAAGTAAAGTCTGATGCCATCAATCAACGTTGATGTGGCCACCAACGTGCGCCGGATGTAGCTGGCAACTAAATTTTATTTTTTCCTTCTTGCTTGGAGTGAAGTATACCACCTGAGTGGCTTTGCCTCCGACGACAATGTTTTCAGCAAGTCCAGGCACATTAAAACCATGGGGCTCTGCAAGAGTATTCATAAGCTCAAGTTCAACTTTTTGTCCGGCCTTAACGTTGATTTCAGATGGGAGCCAGGTTTTTTTGCCGTCAACCAGCTTGTTGGTAACAGTTATTTTTTGAACCTCAATCTTATCGGTCTGGCTGCTCGCAGCCGCTGGTTTTGCTGTTTTAGTATCTGCCCACGCGCTGCTCGGTAAAAACGCACACGCTGCGACTGTGAAGGTCAATATGGATAAGTTTTTCATCTGATAAGATCCTTTTTTTATAAGGTTTCGGAAATTTTAGCCAAAAAACTCATCAGCCCCAAGTTTTATTTGGCTGCCGTCTCTTGTAAAATCCATTTTATGTAATCATCAGATCCGCCCTCTACGGCAATATTTAAAATGCAGGGCGTTTCATAAGAGTGCAGCTCTTTAATTCGTCTTGTAACACTATCTGTCAGTGTGTGACGGGTTTTGATGATCAAAACACTCTCTTCCGATGACTCAATCTTGTTATTCCAGCGATATAGACTCTGCATGCCCGGTAAGATGTTCACGCAGGCAGCCAGGCTGGATTCAATGACTGCTCGTCCAATCGCGATGGCCTCTTGTCTGTCCTTGCATGTTACGTAGAGCAGTTTAATGTCGTCCATGAATTGGTTTCTTCCTTTCGAGGGTTTTGCCGAATATACTAGGCATGTTGGTATTCGGAGACTTATTTGGCAAGTCATCTTTACACATGGATAAAACCAGTGCGCGAGTCTCATATCGAGCAGATTTGCTCCGTACTACGAGATGATGGAGTCGTAGCTCTTGCGCTTGATGTGGCGTGGGCTTTTGTTTGTGATGCTGCCAGCAGTAAGGCTTTGGACAGAATTCATCGGTTAAAGCCAGAGCATCCTAAAAATCGTCCTTTTAGTTTAATTTGCAGCTCTATTTCCATGGCGTCGCGTGTCTGTGCGATTGATGATAGTGCTTACCGCTGGCTGAAGAAATCTCTTCCGGGGCCATTCACCGTGATTCTTGACCGTCACGCAAGTCTTCCTCGGCAAATCCATGACAAGCGACGTGAGGTGGGACTTAGAATTCCAGATGATCCCCTGGTGTGGGCAATCGTTGAGAGGCTGGGTCACCCATTGGCCGCCTCAACCATTCCTGTGGCACAGGGTGAATTCGGAAATGGTCATCCTGGGTTTGGGACCGAGGTTATGGATTCATGGGGTCATGCCATCGATTTGGTGGTCGATCTCGGGGATGAAAGTCCTAGGCAAGAGACTACAATCATTGACTTAAAAGGTGGCGTGCCGGAGCTTGTTCGTCTTGGTGCCGGAGACCCTGGTTTATTTGGGATTTCTCCGTAGGTCAGCTCAGGGGTTGACCTTCCTCAAGTCTCGTCATATCAGAGGGTTTCATTGGATTGAGGGACTCCCGATGGTCGACAGTATTCTATTTCCGGCAAAGAACGAGCTCGAAGCGCTCAGTCATCGCGTCGGCGGTTTGGTTAAGGCTTGTTACTCATTCCCGGCGAAGGATGAGGCTGCTGTGCGCAAGATGGCCATTCAAATAGCCACCGGTCAGACAATCGGCTTTTTGCCAGATGACTTGCCGATATATGAGCTCCACGTTGGTCGGGTTGTAAACATTGAATTTTTGGGTGATCGTGGTCGTACTACTATCGTGTTTCCAGCGCAGCTATTTGGAAACGATATCTCCGGAATGCTGACCGTATTATTTGGCAAAATCTCTTTTGCTCCCGGTCTTAGATTAGAATCAGTGGATGCTGACAGCAACTTCTTGAATTTGATCAAGGGCCCGAGGCACGGGTTGTCTGGTATTCGCACCATCGTTGGGAAACAGAACTCAAAAAAGCCACTCCTAATGGCTATATTAAAACCTGGTCTTGGTCCGTCTGACGACAAGCTTGCTGAGCAATTTGGGAAATTGGTTCAAGCAGGTACAGACCTGGTGAAAGATGATGAAACCCGCATCGATTTAACGTTGGATCAAGCGTTGGTAAGACTTGAGAAAGTGCTATCGTCCGGCAAGGGCAAAGGTGTCTACGTCACCCACTTGTCCGGTCCAGCCTTTGAATTGAAGCAGCGCGCTCTCAAGCTACAGTCCTCTGGCGCACAGGCTTTTTTATTTTGCCCGTATACCTATGGATTATCGCTACTCCAATCGTTGTGCTCAGATCCGGAAATTAAGGTGCCGTTATTTGCTCATCCTGCTTTTACTGGCGTGATGAGTCATGGGTCGAGTGCAGTTAGTCCGTCGGTTTTGCTCGGAACATTGATGCGTTGGAGTGGCTGTGACGCGGTATTATTTCCAAGTCCTTATGGTTCAATTTCGCTACCCAAATCTGAAGCTATTCAGGTTCATGAGAGCCTCGTTCGTCCTGAGGGCCAATTGAAAGCTGTAGCATCGGTACCTTCGGCTGGCATTATGCCTGAATTCGTTTCGCGTATTCGCGAGGATTTTGGCAGTGATGTTGTTGTGAATGCGGGGACTGGGATGGCGCGCACAGGTTCTGGTGTTGAGGAGGGTGCAAAAGCCTTCCAGCGTGAAATAGATATTCATTTCTCCTAGGGATTTAAAAGATGTCAGCTGGCGTTAATCCATTTCCTGTCCCGTCACCACTTGAAAAAGTCCTGCTTAAGGAGTTGGTCAGAGTTGCTGCGCGCTGCTATGAGCGGGGATGGTCATGGGGCACGGCTGGTAACTTCAGCATTCGCGGTAAAGGCTCACTGATCTGGCAAAGTGCAACTGGTCTCTGCAAGGGGGAGCTGAATCCTGATTTGTTTATTGCTGTCGACTTGTCAGCAGAAAAAGCTGTTGAACCATGGACTCAGAAACCATCAGCTGAGATGCCAGTACACGCGGGGATCTATAAATCTGTTCCAGAAGCGCGTTGTGTGGTGCACACTCACCCTCCGCAGGCCGTTAAAGCCAGTCGGGGTAAGCAGTCGTTGGTCTTTAAAGATGAAGAAATGGCGAAAGCGCTGGGTCTTCGCAGTCACACAGATACGCTATCCATCCCAATTCTTCCAAACGGTACTCCAGAGCAGATGCTGAATTATTCTGTAAAAGTTAAGGATGGTCTTGGCTCAGTTGCTAAGGTGCTTATTTTGGAGGGTCACGGTGTTTGGGCTTGGGGGAAAACGCCCATGGAAGCTCTCGCTTATTTGGAGGCTCTTGAGTTTCTATGCACTCCGAGACCGTAAATCCGATGATGAACACGTTTAATGTGGTTGACCTTGGTGTCATGCGTTATGCCGATGCGCTGGCGCGTCAAGAGCAGGCACATGCAGATGTGATGAGTCAGCCGTCGCATCATGTCATTTTTTGCGTTGAGCACCAGCCCGTTTTAACTATGGGAAAAAACTCTGACGCGTCAAATCTGCTGTTTCCTCGTGATTTTTATATCCGCCAAGGTGTCGAAATTTTCGATACAGAACGTGGCGGACAGGTAACAGCGCATATGCCGGGACAGATTGTGATCTATCCGATATTGAATATGGCTGAGCTTAAACTTTCCATTCGAGACTATGTGAATATTTTAGAGGAGTCGGTCATTCAAACTCTGGCGCACTTTGGGCTCAGCGCTCATCGTGATCAAGAGCATCCCGGCGTGTGGATTGGACACGAAAAAATATGTGCTCTTGGCGTTCGAGTGCGGTCTCGTGTGTCGATGCACGGTCTGGCTTTGAATGTTAGTAATGATCTTTCTCTCTTCGGTAAAATTATACCCTGCGGCATCAAATTCCGTGGTGTTACAAGTATGGAGAGACAACTTGGATCCAAAGTGGATATGTCAGTAGTTAAAGGCCAATTGATTAACCACATCACATCGCGCCTAGTCCGCGCCGATATCTCCACTATCCATCGATTTAATTAGTAGATGAAGCTCTTTACGAGAAATAAGATTCAGATTTAAAATTTGTTCAATCTTTGACGCCATCGTGGACTTCGGAATTCCTGCAGCTTTGGCTGCAGCCCGCATCGACATGGTGCCGTTTTTTCGATATTCAGCGCGTATGATTTCAAGAAGAAGGCGCGCAGAGAGCCCATCAAAGCTGGGGCGTTGATCTTCGCTCCACCTGACTGTGATGGCTTGGTTGTCAGTGTTTTCGTCGTCAGTTTGCTTGCCATTGTCTGACATTCGCTGCCAAATGTTTGCGGGTATAGAGCTTGGGGTCAAGATCCCGTCAGACGCGTTTTCAGTCATCGCTCTTAAACAGTTTCTTAGCTCGCGAATATTCCCGTTCACCCAGTCGTAGGATTTTAAGGCTTCAAGTACGAGTGGCGCGAGAGAATACGGCCCACCTCGCATGCTCCCACAAAAAAATTGCGCCAACTCGGTTATTTCGTCTTTGCGGGCGCGTAGTGGCGGCAATTGGATTTGCGTTTCACAAAGTCTCTGCCAAAGGTCTTTCCGAAATTTTCCCTGCTCAACAAGATTGCTGAGTGGTTCATTCGTGGCTGAAATCACTCTGAACGACAGTTTCAGTTCTTGATTCGCTCCGACTCTTCTAATCGTCTGATTTTCAATTGCGCGTAGAAGTCCCGCCTGTGCTTCGAGCGTCAGCGTAGCGATCTCATCGAGGAAAATCCATCCACCATGGGCGGATTCGAGCAGCCCTTTTTTATCTGAATTGGCTCCGGTAAAGGCGCCCTTGGTATGGCCAAAAAGTTCGCTTTGAATCAATGTGGGCGGGATGGTAGCGCAGTTGACTTTGATAAAAGGCGTGTCTTTTGGGCTGTGAAATTGAAATAATTCGACGACGACCTCTTTGCCTGTGCCGCTCTCTCCTTCAATGTAGATGCAGTTGATCGCCGATTGAATTAGCTGCGGTATGCGTTGTTCGATGGATTTCATGGTGGATCCAGCGATGTCTACGCTTGTTTTCGACTGCTTTAACTTTATTTTCCGGAGGTTTATGGCGAACTCAATGCGCTTTAACGTGCTAGCGCTGTCCCACTCTTTGGTAATAAAGTCGTCGGCGCCTGAGGCAAGACTCTCTCTGACAAAATTCAAATTTTTCGAAGCCGAACACATGAGTATTGCTGACTCTGGACAGAGATTGCGACAGATTTTCGCCACCTCGATGCCGTTTTTGTCGCCTTCAGATAAGCTTACATCAAGCACAAAAACATCGACATTCGCATCACGGTTCAGCTTGGCAAACATGGACTCAGTGTTTTGAAATTGCATCAAATGAATATCGACCGTCGAATTTTCCTTTGAGAGGATTTTTGAAAACCGCTCAAGCGTCAGCAAGTCGTCATCTAAATGTACGATATTAATTCTCACGACGGTTCTCGCTAGTTGTTATGTTGAGTGAGTGCTTCCATGAACTTTTCTGCAATGAGTCTGAGTGTCGTTTCGTGCTTTTGCAGTTGAGCAATTTTCCTGTTTGTATCCTGAATTTTAGAACTGGTGTTTTGTTCGGATAAGGACTCAATCATCATGGCGTAGGAGAGGAGCGCGGCCTTAATGTCATGTGTCACTTGTGATTTTAGATCTTCGTCAATGGAGTGTGAATTTTTAATTCCAAGTTCAATCGACTCCAGTGTGATCAGGGTGCTTGCTTTTGACATAGTCCTCGTAGTCCTGGTTTGTCTGGGCTGTGAGGTCTTATCGGCGCAAGACCCTTGAACTTGAGGTGAGTTAACGTCCTGTAATGGCCTGTAATTAATGCGAATAGCGATAAAACGTTGTTTTTACGTTGTGCAGTGGTTAGTATCCATCGTTCCCAGCAAGATTAGAACTTTCGTTGTCTTTTGAGGCTCAGGATGTCCCAGTCAAACTCCACAAATCAGACCCCAGCTGCGTCGGGTTCTCCTCAGCCAGAGTTTGATGTTCTGATGGTCCCCTCGGCATTGCAGGGGCTTCGTCCTTGCTGTCGCGATACCGTGCGTAGCCACGTGACTCATAATCCGATGATGGTTTGTCCAGACTGCAAGATCATGATCAAGTGTTTCTCGGATGAGAAATCCTTCAACAACTACCTGACTTTTTGTAGAACCAGAGGGCGACGTGTGAAAACGGTCGTTGAATCTGGCTTTTATTTCGCAATGTATAACACGTACCCTATGTCGATTGGGTCCGGCGGCTAATCCCTAAATTTATTGACGGTCATGCATGTTCCTTCTTTGGAACATGGCGTAGCTTTTAAGGTACGTGAATCCCGTCGTGAGCTGGACGTCTTTCTGCATTGTTTCGGGCCAGTTCTTTATAGCTTTAGTGATGCCTTGGTTTGTAGCCAGATCGCTGAGGTCAGCACTTTCAATGTGCCCCTTCAAGTCAGATTCTTTCTTTGCTTCGCCAGACTCGCGCTCAACCGAGTTTTTGTCTGAAACGATAATGTCAGGTCGAATGCCTTTGGCCTGAATGCTGCGATCTTTGGGAGTGTAGTATCGAGCGACGGTTAGCTTGAGGCCGCTGCCATCCGGTAATGAGAGAAGAGTCTGGACACTTCCCTTGCCAAATGAGGTTGTTCCAACAAGAAGAGCGCGTTCGTGATCTTGGAGGGCTCCCGCCACAATTTCCGATGCTGAAGCGGATCCGCCGTTAATAAGGACGACAACAGGGAAGGTCGCAAGTGTACCTCTCTTGCGCGCGAACTCACGCTCAACCTTATCTTTGTCACGACCAACGGTGCTCACAATGATTCCGCTTTCGATGAATATGTCCGCTACTGCAACTGCCTGATCCAATAGTCCACCTGGATTATCTCTCATGTCGAGGATCATTCCTTTGATTTGTGAAGGATTGTTCTTCTGAATCATCGCCTCGAGTTCATCAGCAGTGTTTTCTTGAAAGCTTGAGATCCTCGCATAGAGCGTCGTATCTTCTAGCATCATTCCTCGAACGGATTTTACCTTTACGATTTCTCTCACTAATTTGAATTTTAGCGGATCTTTAATTCCTTTACGGATTATAGTTAGTTTCATGACGCTGCCCGGGCTTCCGCGCATGCGATCAACGGCATCGTTCGTCTTTATTTTTCCGACTGCTTGATCGTCAATTTCAATGATTTCATCGCCGGCCTTCACGCCTGCGCGGTGCGCCGGTGTGTCTTCTATTGGGCTGACGACGATAATTTTACCTCGCTCCTGGCTTACGATAATGCCTACGCCGCCAAATTTTCCTTGAGTCTCTGTAGTGATTTGCTCAAAGGCTTTGGCCGGCATTAGCATCGTGTGTGGGTCCAGGTGGTCAACGATACCCTTCAGAGCATGTTGGACCATGTCGTTTTCTTTTACTTTGTCAGGATCCACATACATGGTTTCGAGGTAAAAGAGTCCACGCGCCAAGGTCTCAAGATTTTTGTAGCGAGCCGTTGTTTGGTCTGCGTCTGCAGCGGGATCTTTCTTAGGCGAAGCGAGTGCCAGATTTTGGAGGACTGAAGAACAAACTAGGGCAGAAAGCAGCAATGGACGAAAGAGCATGAGATTCAAATTACCTTTCAGTGGTTTTTGGGACTTGATTTGCGTGATTAGTTGCTGTTTTTGTCAATTCGTTATTGAGTGATTGCTCCAAGTCGGCAGCCATTTTTGATTCCGACGGATTAAGCCCCTCGAGGCGACGATAATCTTTAACTAGTCCCAACGCAGTTCTTAGGTCGCCCCGTTGTTTGTAATATTTAGAAAGATGCGCGGTCGCTTCAAAACAACCCGGACAGGCTGATCTAGCCATGTCCCAGTGGTCCTTTGCCTCATTAAATTTTTTCTTTTCTTCCATCATGGTGGCAAGTCTTGCACGACTTAGATAGAAAGTAGGATTTTCAACGAGAGCTTGTCTGTATGCTTTTTCAGCAGCCACAAGCTTGTTTTTGCGCTCTGCTAGCAGTCCGAGATTGTGATAGAGGCGCTCTTTGTGACGGTAGGGTGGTTTCTCGTTGAGAGAGAGCCCTTTGACGATTATTTTTTGCGCAGATTCAAGCTGGTTGTTCTCCATATACGCGGAAGAAAGATTCAGAGCATGTTCTGCTTTGGTCTCAAGTTTCCAAGCTTTCTCGAGGTTCTCCACTGCTTTCTTCGGGTTTTTTAGTGCTAATTGAGCTAGGCCCATCAGAGTTAGGGCCGACGTGTTTTTAGGTTCTCGCTCAATGACGGCGCGCAATTCATACATGGCTTTGTCTGGGCGACCGCCCTCCAAAAAGGCCGCTGCAACCGATAAATCTGTTTCGGAGTCCGGCTTGAGGGTCTTGTCCTGACTGTTTTTCACAGTTTGACACCCAGCGGTCGCCAGTATTAGACTGAAGGCGATGGTAAAAGTCCTAACTTTTGTCATAGGTCATGGTCCTTTTTGTGAACTGGCCGTGTTCAATGGTCCAGTGTATCACAATCGGCACACGATGAGATCTTAAACTGGGAGTAGAAAATAATGACGAACGTCTCCCCCAATGAGGGCTTGGCTGCGGTACCGTCGAACCAGGAGTCGGCTAGACTGAGGCTTGCAGAGTGGTTGCGTCAGGCTCGTGAACGCTCGGGAATTTCAATCGATGCTGTCTCCCAAGAGACAAGAATTAGTAAAAACTATATTTTAAGCTTAGAATCCGGCAACTTAGATGGCCTTCCAGGTAAGGTCTTTGGTCGTGGTTTCATCAAGAACATTACTCGACTCCTTCGAACTGATACCAATGAGGGCCTGCGGCTATATGACGCTTGCTGGGACAGTCTTGTCATTACGCCACCTTCCGAAAATACTGCCGCCGAAGAAAAGCCGGCTGAGATTGTGGCTTCTACGGTTACAGCAGCAGTCCCGAAGTCTCGTCGTTTGGAGTCTGAAGCATCACCGGCAGCGTTTGTGCAAAAGATGCCATCGAAGCGGAGAGCAATCGATTCAAAAATTTCTCTAAAGATGCCAGCTTGGATTGTGCATACAATTGTTAGCCCCCAGATTCGGCTATGGGTTCTGACAGGAATTGCCACTGTATTTGTGGGCTTAGTTTTTGGCCGATGGGCTGCCGGCACATTGCATAAAAACAGGCTTGTTGCGAAGTCGCAAGAAGTGTCAATGGTCACAGCCAAAACTCAGATTGATGAGCGTTCGAACGTTGATGCGCCGCTTTCAGAGACAGAAAAGTATGCTGGAAAACCTGCTGATCCAATGACTGCCAACAAGGAGCAGTCTGTTTTGGCCATCGCTAACCCATCCAATACGAACCTCAACTCGGCGCCAGTAGCGGCTGAAAACCGCGGGGCAGTAGCTACGCCTCAAGCTTCGGCTGCTGAAGACAATCCGCTTTTCATGCCATCGACGTCTGCCGCAGCATTTGAGCAGGTCATTGAGTTAAGAGTATCCGGTGATGTCGATGTAAAAATTACGATGGATGGTAAAAAGCTTGAGCAAAGCAAGTTTGCTCCTAATTCATATCGATTTACATTTAATGATCGAGCTGATCTTCACCTCGGCGATGCTAGCTTGGTTGATGTCATCTACAATGGAAAGTCATTGGGATCCCTTGGTAGCAAGGGGCGCCGCAGACGCATTGTTCTTCAGGCAAAAGCTTCCCTGGACGACTTTCCTCAGTAATTTCATGCATTTGATCTGTGCATAAGATGCCTCCCTAGCCTGCCGGCCAGGGAGGCTAAAGTTTTAAAGAAGACCACCGAAGATAAAAATGTAAGTCGTGAGACTTGCGCAGATATCCAGATGGGATGGGTCAAGCGCCGCGAGCGTCGGGACCCTTACGGAGATGGAGGAAGTTGAACACGGAGTTCACTTCAAGAGTGTGGGCCTAGGATGGGCCGGATTGCCAGGAGGGCAGTTTATAGTCTTCTCACCTATCGGATCTCTCGTCTATTCAATCACCCGCGAAATGCGGGTGATTTTTTTTGTCTATTCTGTTGAATAATCAAGTAAATTTGCCATCATAGCTAGAGTGCTCAGAAGCAATCAAGCGTTCCAAGGGGGATTTGGGTGGCAGTTGATACAGTCCTGACTATTGCTGAGATCAGATCGGTCGTATCCAAATGGCGACAAGCCGGTGAAAAAGTCGCTTTTGTTCCGACAATGGGTGCCTTGCATGATGGCCATCTGTCACTCGTACTGCAGGCCAGGGCTGAGGGCGCACGAGTAGTTGTCAGCATTTTCGTGAATCCGATGCAGTTCGGACCAAGTGAAGATTTCGCGCGTTATCCCCGTACGTTGAAAGAGGATGTTGAGAAGTTGCAGACGGTGGGTGCAGATGTTGTTTTTGCTCCTGCAGCGGCGGAAATTTATCCGGTGGCATTTCAAACGTCCGTAATCAACAAAAAGATGTCTGAAGGACTCTGTGGTAAATTTAGACCTGGTCATTTCGAGGGAGTTTTGACTGTCGTTCTAAAGCTACTGAACATCGTAGCCCCAGACATGGCTTTGTTCGGAAAAAAAGACTATCAGCAGTGGCGTCTGATCGAGCGGATGGCCAAGGACGTGGAGCTTCCAATTGAAATTCGCGGCTGCGACACCATCCGAGAAAAAGACGGGCTCGCTATGAGTAGTCGAAATCGCTACATGAGTGCTGAAGAGCGCGAAGAGTCTGCACTCATATACAAAGGTTTGAGCGCGGCAAAAGCAGCATGGGAGCGTGGCGAGAGATCTTTGGCGAAATTAACAGCTCTGTTTAAGGATTCAATAGCCCAGTGTCCACGGATGAAAATTCAGTACGCCGAAATTGTGGATCGTTTCAGCTTGGAGCCCGCAGGCGTAACGGTTGCTGAGAAGAATTTGGTGATGATTATTGCAGTTTTATTTGGTGATGTTCGCTTGATTGATAATCTAGAGTTTTGAGGTTGGAAGCGGATGTCAACTGGTCAGTCTAGGCTTACATGGTTCGGATGGCTCAGATCTTTCCTTGAAGGTTGGGTGCGAGCTAAGCTTGTGCCAGAAGATAATATTTTAGGCGAGCTCAATATCGATCCTGAGCGACCAATTTGTTACGTCCTCAAATCCAATACTATTTTTGATTTTCTGGTGCTGGATATTTTTTGTGAAAAAAAAGGACTGCCGCGACCGCTCGCAAGCGTTGATGACTTGCGCGAAGGAAAGGGAGCTGCCAGCATTTATCTGAGTCACGTGGGAGTTCTTCGCACGTACGGAGCCTATAGGAATGAACCGCCATCACCTTTTTTCAAGCTATTAAGACGGGCTCAAATCGAGGACGCCTTCGACGTCCAGATGGTGCCGGTTAGTATATTCTGGGGTCGTGCGGCTAATCGCAGCGAGCCAAGTGTATTTAAACTATTTTTTCCTGATGATGATCGGGCCGGTTTTATTCAAAAACTCTTGATAGTTTTGGCTCAGGGTAAATCTGTCGCTGTCAATTTTGCGAAGCCGATTCTATTGCGAGAGCAAATCTCGACTTCAATGGGCGTTGAACAAACGGCTCGCAAACTCACTAGGGTTGTGCGCGTACATTTTCAAACCCTCAGAGCTGCGGTTCTTGGTCCTGGTTTGATAAGTCGTAATCGAATCATAGAGACTTTGATTCGAGGCAAGGCGTTGCGATCTTCAATTGATGATGAGTGCCGAAAAAAGAACATTCCGCGAGTAAAGGCGGAGAGGCTTGCGAAGGAGTATATTTCTGAAATTGCTGCTGAAGTATCTCCCGAAGTCATCAGCGGCGCCTCAGTCCTTCTAAAGCGACTTTGGAACAGGATTTATAATGGAGTGCAGGTTCAACGAATTGATCGCGTCCGCAGTCTGCCCGCGAATGCTGAAGTGGTTTATGTACCCTGTCACCGGTCGCACATGGACTACCTTCTCATCAACTATGTTTTGTACGATCAGCATATTTTAACGCCCCATGTTGCAGCTGGTATCAACCTTAATTTCTGGCCCGTAGGAAGCTTTTTACGCCGCTTGGGGGCTTTTTATATTCGCCGGACGTTTAACAACAACCGGCTTTATTCAGTTTCATTTAGTGAGTACGTGGCGTTTCTTCTGCAAAAGGGTTTTCCGCTGCAATTTTTTCTTGAGGGCGGACGAAGTCGAACTGGTAAGTTGCTCCAACCGAAAACCGGGATGGTCGCAATGGTCGTCAGCAGTTTCTTACGCAATCATGACCGGCCGATCTATTTTGTTCCGGTGTATTTTTACTATGATCGTGTCGTTGAGGTGCGAACCTACCGCAAAGAGTTAGCAGGAACGAAGAAGAAGGCCGAGAGCGTTGGGCAGCTCGCAAAGGGTGTTAAATCGTTATGGTCGTCCTATGGCGATGTTTTCATCTCGTTTGCGGAACCACTTGAATTGGGTGCTTTTCTGGAACGTATGCAGCCCGGCTGGAGTGAGCAGACGTACGATGTCGACTCTAAGCCGTCGTGGCTTACTCCCGTCGTTCAAAGTTTGGCTCAAAATATCATGGTTCGGATTAATGAGTCGGCTGTGGCTGGATCCGTGGCCCTTGTTTCCCTGATACTTCTTGCGACAAGGCAGCGCGCTCTTCCGGAAGAGGAGTTGATAAATCACATCGACACCTTCAGAAATCTTCTGAAGATCATGCCCTACTCTGCTGATGCCCAGATGCCAGATGCGCCAGCTAAGACTATCATTCAACACGCGGTTGACTATGGAAAGCTTGTTCGCTTTAGCGGACCGGGTGGCGATGTCATTCATGCTGTCGAGCCTCAGGCTAGTTACATTATGTACTATCGAAATAACATCGCCCATCTTTTTGCAATGCCCTCAGTCGTCGCGTATTTCTTGCAGCACAATGACTCCATCAATGAGTCTGTGGTCATCAATGGCGTTAAAATGTTCTATCCGATTCTAAAGAAGGAATTTTTCCTTCGGTGGGATCAAGCCGATATTGAGCAGGTTGTAAGGGGCTATATCAACGCAATGGTTGACCTTAAACTATTGAGCCGCGTCAACGACACGTACCTGCGAAGGCCGGAAATGACATCCCCGGAATTTAATATTTTAAGGACGTTAGGGTTGGTGTTGGGCGCCTCTCTCGAGAGGTTTGCGCTTGCAGCGCAGCTTTTATGTCAGTATGGAACGGAGTCTTTTGGCGTTGAGGACTTCCAAAACCAGTGTGTGATGATGGCTCAGCGCGTTAGTCTTCTGACAGGATCTTCCGATTTGGAGCTTCCGAGCGGTCAGGTTTTCGGCGCGATATTGGAGCAGCTTGGTGAGCATGGCATGATTGAACGTGTTAATGACAAGTCTTGGAAGCTCACTGATAAGTTTTCCGAAAGTTACGAAGTGTCGTCAGCGTTGCTAAGTCTCGACATTCGTCAAAATTTATCTCGAGTGAAAGGTCTTTGATTTGCGTCGCAAAGGCGGAAATTGGCGAAAATTTGAGGATGACGACGAGTCTTTTGATCGCGTATCCAAAATGAAGCCTCGCGAAAAAAAAACTTCAAAAGCAGCGCAGCTGGAAGAAGAGTTCGAAGTTCAGGAATCCAAATGGCCCGAAAAATTTGCTGACGGTTTTGCTGCTCGCGTGGTGGAGGTTCATAAGCGTTATGCCTTTGTATCCCCAGAGCCAGAAGAAGGTCAGATCAAAACGAGAGATGTATGGCTAGCGACAATTGCTCGAAAGTTCCTGCAAGCCAAACGAGAACAGAGAAATTTTATTGTTGTCGGTGATAGAGTTTTTTGTACGCGCACAACTGAGGATCACGCCGGTCTTGTTACCGATTTGCCCCAATGTGTCATTCAGCTCCTGTCTCCAAGAAAAAATATCATCAAGCGGGTCGACCCCCATCGGCGTGGGATGGATCATGTTTTGGCGAGTAATGTTGACCAGCTATTGATTGTCGCGAGTTACGTCGGGCCGACTGTGAAATGGGGTCTAATCGATCGGTATTTGGTCTTGGCTGAATTACAAGGCATTCGCCCGATCATCGTGTTGAACAAAAAAGATTTATTGCAGGACGAGAAAGAAGATTTTCGCGCGAGCTGCGACGAAAACATCAATAATTACAGAACCTTGGGATACCAGGTCTTCAGTGTTCAGGCAAACGCGGCCTCTGCCCGGAAAAATATCGACATTCAGGAACTTAAAATGCTGCTTAAGGGCCGGGTGTCCATGCTGTCAGGGCATTCCGGTGTTGGTAAAAGCTCGTTGGTGAATCTGTTCGAGCCAGAGTTGGTACAAGCTGTGGAAAAAAACGAGGATATTTTCTATAAAGGTCGGCATACAACGTCCTACGCCAGCTTTATCAAGCTTGGGACGGGTGGCTATGTGATTGACACTCCGGGTATCCGAAGCTTCGTTCTGCAGGAGCTTTCTCATCGTGAGCTTGCGTTTGGCTTTGTTGACATGCGTGATGTTACATCTCGCTGCAAGTTTCAGGGGTGTCGTCATTTAGATGAACCAGGTTGCGCTGTGCGTCAAGCTGTTGAAGACGGCTCTATTTCTTCGAGACGTTATCAGTCGTATCGGGGAATTTTGCAGGGTACAACCGGGCGTGAAGGACGCGTAAGGGATTTGGACGTGGATCTAGGTTTGGACTTGGAAGAACAAGACACATAAGGAATGAGTCATGGCATATGATTATAGCGAATCTGAAGAACTGAAAATGCTGCGCGATTCTGTTAGTCATTTTGCAAGAACAGAGATTGCCCCGATTGCCAAAGAACTTGATGAAAAAGAGCAGTTCAGCATTTCGTTGACCCAGAAGATGGGTGAACTCGGCCTATTTGGAACCGTTGTTCCACAAAAATATGGTGGGCAGGGCATGGACTATTTGTCCTATATCGCCGTTGTTGAGGAACTCGCTAAGGTAGACGGAAGCCAAGCTGCAACAATTGCAGCCCACAATAGTCTGGGAGCTGCTCCCATTTACTATTACGGTAATGAGGAACAAAAAAAGAAATTTCTCCCAGATCTTTGTACCGGCAAGGGGCTATGGGGTTTTGGACTTACAGAGCCGGAGGCTGGTAGTGATGCCCAAGCCAGCCGCACTACGGCGGTCTGGAATGAGACGAAAAAGTGCTGGGTGATTAATGGTAGTAAGATTTGGATTACAAATAGTGCGAGCGAACTGACAAAAGGTATCACCGTGCAGGCCGTGACTGGACGACGTTCCGATGGTCGAGCTGAGCTAAGCTGCTTTCTAGTTGACGCTAATGCGAAAGGTCTTACGCGCCGAGCCATGAAAGATAAAATGATGTGGCGCGCGAGTAATACGGGAGAGCTCTATTTCGATAATGTTGAGGTGCCAGAGTCTCTTGTCTTGGGTCAGATTGGTCAGGGCTTCAAGATCATGATGGAGACGTTGGACAATGGTCGACTCTCTATTGCAGCCATGGGACTTGGGCTAGCAAAAGGGGCTCTCGAAATGACTGTGAAGTACGCTAATGAGCGAAAAACATTTGGTCAGTCCATTTCCAAGCACCAGGCTGTCGCATTCAAGTTGGCAGAAATGGCGATGCGAGTGGAAGCTGCAGAGGGACTTCTATACAAAGCTTGCTGGCAAAAGCAAACAAACCGACCATTTGGCAAGGTGGCTGCGATGGCCAAGCTTTATTGCTCTGAAGTTGCCGAGTATTGTGCCCGTGAAGGGCAGCAGACATTCGGAGGCTACGGGCTCATGAAAGAATACCCCATTGAGCGTCATTACCGGGACGCTGCTCTACTCAGAATCGGTGAAGGAACGAGCGAAATTCAGCGATTGGTTATCAGTCGACATATTGGTTGTTAAAATGTCGGTGTTGTCACGCCACGTTCTCATAACGAGCTTGGTGCTTCTATCGTCGTGTTTTACGGTCGATGGTCCATCTGGTTTTAGTGAGCGCGTATTGACTCTGGCTTCTATAGACATGTTTAGCCAACAGGAAACTCCGCGAACGGGGAAATCCTGGAGTGGAGATTGGCAGTTTCGTCGCGATCGTCTTGAGTTAATTGATGCGACGCTCAGAGATCAGCGGCCCGATATTTTGATCATGCAAAACGCTATGCGACGGGCGGGAAGCGTTTCTGAATCAGATGAGATGATTCTGAAATCTGGTGCCCTCAATCGATACGATTGGCGGGATGTGAAGCTTGAGTCAATGAATGAATCGGGTGAAGAAAGATTACTGGCGGTCGCAGTTTCGAAGCCTCTTAGGCACATGAATATTCCAGAGGGCGTTAAGAACTACAGCCAATTCGGTGTCGATGGCCACATGGTTTTTTACCCGATCGAAGCTGAGGGCGGCACGATTCTTGTGGTGGATGTATTGATGCCCTCAAGAATTGATCAGTCTGGTCTATGGTACTCGTTGCTTGAGGAAAAAATAAGGGCTGCTGCCAAAGATGTGAATAGTTGCATTGAGCGTGTTGTTTTAGCCGGATATTTGCCGTTTGAGCAGGAGTCTCGCCGTTTCAAAGATTTTTTATCTGGTCTTGGCATTAAGGATACAGGCACTGGATTTTGTCAGAGTGCCGAACGATGTCAAACTGCCAGTCCAGAAAATGGGATTTTCTTAATGACCAGAGGAGACGAAAGTCCATCACAAATGGATAGAATTATGACTCACAGACACGCACTTGTTTTGAGTGCTGGTGCAAATTTCAATCGCGTCATGGACACCTCCGAATATAAGGAGTCCTACGGTTTGTCGCGAGTGTGGCCGTCTCAGCGCTATGGATGGATTGCGCGCGTCCGTCTTCCGCTGTGTCCCTCGCGATGAACACTTACTGAATTGTGAATAGAGTAGAGGCCGAAATCTCCACGCCCTGTTTGCGGCTTGTCGATAGAGAACGCCAGCGATTGACTCCAAAAATCATTGCGGTATTTTTTGACGATTTCCAGATAGCGGCCATGCTAATTGCCGCTCCATTATCAATTGCCCGAGTCTGATCTCTTTCATAGGGGAGCATAATTCTTCGGACCGGAACAAAATACTGGAGTCTGGCTCCTGCAGCAAAATACCACGGATGATAGAGTCTAACCAATCTCAACGTCTCTTGCGACAGTGCGAAATTAGGTGAGCTTTTTAGTTGCAGATCATTTAGCTGTTTGAATGATCCTGATATCGCAAGTGTCCAGTTATCTTTGTAGAAAAATCGATATTCAGCGCCCCATGAGGGGCCTCCACTCGTATACTCGCTCTGCCCATAGCTATAGGGGTGATTTTGATTTAACAAGATTCCAAAATAAGACGACGGAAATAAAATTGGTGTGCTCTCGCTCATTTGTTCAGAGCCGATCTCAGCACACAAACCCGTGGTCTCCAGCAGGATTCCTGTGAGACAATAAAGCACTGCGATCAAAACGGGAGTTTTAATCCTGAATTGAAAGTTACAAGAGGTGATTTTGGACGCTTTCATGGTCATATTACTTAGTTTATCGGCCATCGCGCTGTTTGTGCCAGTCTTTTCTGGTTATGTCCTCGGTTTAGTCATGATTTTAATCGCAATAGTGACTTGGAGGTCTGGTCAATTCAACAAACAGAACTCCCAGTTTATGAGATTCTTCGAGGCGTTGCTACCGGTGTCGCGGAGTGCTGTAATTTTCTGGTTGAGTCTGGTTCTGGCTTCGATCGGAGCAGCACTGATCTCTGATAGCTTTGATCTGCGAGAGGCGCGGCGTAGTCTTGGTAATTTTTTTGTGAAGTATATTCTGCTTTGGTTTGCATATCTCTCCTTTTGGTGGCGCCTGGGTGGATCAGATCGACATTGGTCCGTGTTTTCATTTGCGTATGCAATCGTATCTTTCATCAACGCGTCTTACTGTCTAATGCAACGCCAACTAGGTATCGATTGGGCACATGGTTTTGGATCAATGCTCGGAGAAAATCGACTTGCGTATGGTGTGTACCGAGTGAGTGGCTTTATGGGGCATCCTTTGAGTCTTGCATACTGCCAGATCCTGGCTTTGATTGGTGCTGTGCACTTTATTCAGCGATCAACGTCAAACTGGGTAAAATTTTCATGGTCGATTTCCGCTATATGTTCTTTTTTCGTGTTGTTCATCTCTGGTTCAAGGGGGCCTCAGGTTATCGCGCTCGCAGGTGTTCTACTGATGATTCCGGTAGATCTGTGGCGGAAACGTGGCGCGCTTATTTCACTGTCTATGTTGATTTTCTTGATCCTGGGCATGGGTCTTGGAGTTTTTGAGCGATTTTTGGAGCTTTTTAAATCTGGTTTTGGAGGCGATATGAGGCTTGCGCACTGGACAGTCCACTGGCGAGTTTTCATGGACCACGTCTGGTTTGGTCTTGGCCCGGGAGCGCCGAAGTCGGCAATTTCAACCTATTATTCTGCGATACAAGCGAATGATAACATTAAGTTAGCCCACAATGCCTTCTTGCAGTGTGCAGCTGATTTTGGGCTCGTAGGGTTCTCGGGATTGATTGTCTGGCTGACCGCCTGGATCAGGGTCGCAACGCGGATGTCAGACGCAAAGAGAGTGCTCATTGTTTTGTTTGTTTTGTCCGCTCTAGGTGGTCTGACACAAAATAATTTGCAGGAAAGTGCTTATGTTTTGGGTTTGACGACTTGGACGATGATTATTACGTCAATTGAGGTTGGGACTCGTGAACGCTCCATCCGCACAGTCGAAAATCAAAATCACCTCGCAAGAAAAGGTGCTGCGACTAATTAGCATAGTCTCGCAGTCCGGGTTACCCCTGATTATCCGGTCTGTTGATGCTCCGGGAGTTGCTCTTAAAGCCAGAGCGATGGCTATACCAGACGGAGAAAAATTCACTGGATTTAAAGTTGGCAATATTAGTGATCGAGGAATGAGTCACTTGATGCAGTTCGGTACTCGTCCGTTTATGATCGAATTCATTTTGAAATCAGAAAAGGTCCAATTTCAATCCAATTTAGAAATTATTAATCGTCAATTTTGTGTCTTTTCACTGCCGAGCTTTATCGAGAGTTTGGAACGACGACGAAATGCACGGTATCCGGTGGGAGATAGTTTAAAAGCGTTCTTATCATTTAAAAGATTAGAGACGGACCCACTTGATCTTGCAAGTCAGCCTGCCTTCGACTCTGCCTGGGATATGGCTTCGATGATTCCGGTCTCTGATATCAGTATAGGCGGCGTAGGCGTTCAGTTTAGGTTTCCAGTTCTAAAAAAAATCATTGATTCTGCAAAGCCGCTCGAGTCGACCACGTTATGGTTGCCCATGATGGCAAGTAGTGATGTTGACGTTTCGATTCGTTGGAGTCGTCCGGTTTCTGAATCGCTGGTTGATGAAGACGGAGTGTCGCGCGTAGTCAAAAGCGTCAGACTTGGTATCCAGTTTTTAAATCCTTCAGAGTTACAGTTAAATAATATTCAAATCTTCATTCAGCGCTTAAGTCAGGCAGACGCTATTTAATAAGGAGGACGATATGAATTTCTTCTATGTCGTTTTGATCATGCTCGTAACGGGTTCGATTTACAGCTGTTCTGGTGAATCGCCAAAAACTTTAGAAGAGCCCGTAGCAAAAAATTCTGAGGCATCAGTTGCTGCCTCCGCTGATGTGCCTATGGATGGTCAGAAAGCGAAGGATGCACTAAAGGTCAGTGATGAAGTCTTTCTGCAGCAGGCTCGTCTTATGAGTCGTATGGGTGAAATTGAGGATGAATTAAAACGTCAACGTGAAAAAATCAGACTTCTTGAGCAAGGACTTTTAACCGGTATTGCCCCAGATGGTTTGAAAAAAAGTAGTCACGATCATGGTCAGAAATTGAAAACTGAAAAATCAGCTCATCTTGATGATGTCGAAGGGCAGGTCTTGTCTGCACCTATTATCGATGAGTTGAATCTGAAGGTAGCCGAGTCACATTCGGCGGACTCTAATACCGATGACTCTAATTCGGATGTGAATCACTCGCGCCTAAATGACAAGTTCAGATTGGTACAGGATCTTTACCAAGCTAGTCGGTTTGGAGTCGCGATTTCTGAGCTTGCTGCGATCAGCCGTCAATTTGGTGAGAATGCAGGTGAAGGAAAGTTACGTGTCTGGCTTGGCAAATCCTACGCCAGACTGCGCGAGTTTTCTACAGCTCGTGTGGAGCTAGAGGCATATTTGAAAGGATGGCCTTCGGGGTCAGACGTAGCGGACGTTCGTCTTGAACTTGCAAAGGTCTATGCCGGTCTCGGACTTAAAGAGAGGGCTAGAGGTGAACTTCGTCAAGTCATGAAAGATTTCCCCGGACAGGAGTCGTCTGACATTGCCTCGGCAGAATTTAGCAAAATGCAGGGTGGTCTTTGATGAAGACTCATAAAATTAGAAATCTTTTTGTCCTGGTGACAGCTATGTGCTGGTTTCAAGTGGCATCAGCCCAAGAAGATGATTTTTCGCTGGGCGATGAGCCGCTAAATGGAAACTCACCTAGCGCACCGATCAACAATCTTGGAGATTCATCTGATCTGTTTGGTGATGTACCGGTTGAGACGCCGCCTGAGAATAATAAAACTACGGGGATCCCGGTAAGCGGCGGGCAGTCTGCAGATCCTTCAGGAATAAATCAACCAGCAGTATCGCCACCTCCATCCGGGTTGGGTCTCCAATCGCCATCGACGCAGCCGAGTTCGGGAAGTAGTGAGTTGTCTCCAGTATCAACTGGACTTACCGATCCTCTTGCAACACCCACAGCAAATGAGCAGAATGCGCCACTTCTTGGAGACGGAAGCCTCGCTCCGGTCAAATTGGAGCAGGCGGTGACTCCAAATGATTTTGGTGGTGTTCCCCCACTTCCTGGCACTCGCCGGGAGATGGCTCCGGGTGAGGCGCCAGAGTTTTACAGCGTTGAAGAGGGTGACACCATGTTTGACGTTTGTAGTCAATTGATCGACGACGGCAACTATTGGCCGAAGCTATGGTCTTTGAATCCTGACGTTAGAAACCCACACTTCATATATCCGGGTGCAAAACTGGCTTTTTATTCGGGTGATCAGGAGAATCCTCCGTATCTTGAAGTTGTAACTGAAGATGAAGTGGTTCCAGTCGAAAAGGGGCCAGTAAAAGAAGTTGAACTGGTCAGTGAGGTCGTTGCCGAGGTTGGAAAACCTGGGGCAAGCGAAGAGGCTGTAACGGCTCTTGTCTATGACGCACCGGTCCCAGTAGTTGGCCCAAGTGAAATTGGATCTGAGAGTGACTCCCTGGATGGTTTTATTTTTGCAGGGAGGACCTATTCTTCCAAAACCATTCATTACTCGATTCCTGCTTTCTACTTTGAAGAGGAACGCTCAGCACTTGGAAAAATTGTCAGTGGTGTTTCTGGCGAATACATGCGTGGTGATGGCGATAAAATTGTAGTCGAGCCCGAGGAAAATGTTGGTATCGGAACGTATACGGTGTTACGCCCGCGTGGTCCGGTGTATAGCCGTGCGACTGGGGATAAAGTTGGATATCGCTATGATTTTTCGGGGAACCTGAAAATTACTAAGCAAAACCGCAGCGGCTTATTTGAGGGCGATGTTTTTGGAGCCCGTGGTGGCGTAGCTTACGGTGATATTGTGGTTGAGTTTCTAGCTACAAAGAGATCTCTACCAGAACAGATGGTGATTGGTCAGATAAATACTGCAAATTCAAGTGTGATTGGATTTGAAGAAGCTTACAAACAAGTAGGAGCAATGGGAGACTTTGTTTTCCTTGAAAAGGAAGGTTTGTCCGTTGGTGCTAGTTATGCAATTTATCGTAAGGACAATACCAGAGACATTCGCCACATTCGTAATAAGGATTTATCAGGTGACGGATTTGGGGTCGCCGTGGTGAAAGTCCTTGAAATAAATGGACAAGGTGCCTTGGGCTACATTGTAAGTAGTAACTCGGAAACGAGAGTCGGCGACACATTAGCGCCGTAAGAATTTAAATTTCGTGAGTGCTAGATTGTGCGAGTCTTCCTTCGAATAAATTTCGCAGGAGGTCTCGCATGTTTTCTCAGCTTTTAGTTGCCATCACACACGTTATAACTCAAGTAACCGGAAAGTGGCTTGAGGTTCCAAAAGTTTTAGATTCTGAAGTTGAATTTGAACGCTTTAAGACGATTATATCTAAATCTCAGGTAGGCGGCCTATCCTCGCTTGCGGCCGATGATTGGCTTTTTTTACTTGAGGGAGAGCTTTCAGAAGAGCGATCTAGACTGCCCTGGTTAAGAGGATTTATCAGTGCTGGACAGCTTGATCTGCGCGCCGTTGCACAGGTCGCGTCTCGCCATTTTTGTGCAGTGCGAGAATATGGGGCCTCCGTCATTTTTATTAATTCAGATGGATATCCAGAACGTCTACGGCAAATTGCGCGTCCCCCACTTATGCTGACTGTTTTAGGCGATTCGCGGATCTTAACCCTCCGTCACATCGCCGTTATTGGATCACGTAAAGCTAGTTATGATTCTCTACGGATGTCAGTCGACGTCGGTCGATCTCTCGCATCAATCGATATCGGGGTTGTAAGTGGAGGAGCTATCGGCTGTGATATCGCCGTACATGAGGGAATGCTGACAAGTGATCAAGCTCAAGTTAGGGCGATTGTCGTATTGGCTGGAGGTTTATGTAGTTTTTTTCCACGATGTAACTCAGGTTCGTTTAATAATATATTGGAACGTGGCGGTGCCATCATATCTGAACGATTGTGGTATCAGGGTGTACGACCGAAAGACTTCCCAGCTAGAAATCGTATCGTAAGTGGAATGAGCGATGTCGTAGCAGTGATGGCCGCGGCAAAACGCTCAGGTTCCTTGATCACAGCCCATGAGGCGCTTGAGCAGGGACGGGATGTTTACGTCTATCTTCCCGCGGACCATCAGTGGGATGTCCGCTACGACGGTTCGATGAATTTAATAGCAGATGGAGCGGTTTGGTTTTCTGAACCCACTGAATTAATTGAACAGTTATATAGTGGTGCTGAATTCTTTTGCAGTGATTGGCCACTTATAAGCGATGCTTGCCAAGTTCGACCGACACTTGGTACCTTTGAAAGAGAGCAACTTTAATTAAATTATTTTCAGACGTCAGGGGATGCCATGAACGCTTCGAAAGCATTTGAGAAAATTCGCCCCGTTGTCGAAGCCATGGCAGATTTAATGTGTTGCCACGGGTTCTCACCCGAGGAAGAAGGACTCATTCGTAGCCATCTTTTGGCTCGCGGATTTGAACTCGAGCTAATTCGTCAGGCCGAAGATTGGTGCGAAAAGTCGCAGTCTTCAGGATCCATAGTTGATCTTTTGAGCATGTTTGTTCCGAGTGCCATAGGCACTAGAGTTTCCAACCCTCTTGAGCGAATCGCCGTTTCTGATCAGATGCTCTCCGCCATAGAACAGTGCCGTGACCGTGGAATTATCTCGGTGGACATGGCTGAAAGACTTTTGGAAGGTTCTCGAGCATTGGATACCAGAGACTGGGACGATGATGATGTGCGAGCATTTTTCGTCGATGCCTGCGCACAAAATATATCTCCAGAGGCTCAAACTAAGCTAGAACGCGCCTTAACCGGCAACTTCAAAGATTACTACTGCTAAATCTCGCTCGTTAGGCTGCACAATTAAGTCTCCATACTGTCTGATCAACTAAATCAGGGAGCGTGGGATATGTTTAAACTGATAGGCCAAAAAAAGTTCTCGGACGTCTCTTTGGGGAGCCAGGAGTTTCGTCGACTGGATGTTTACGTGATGGAGCTTCATTCCTATTTATTGGATGAATCGCTGTCAGAGATTTATCTTCATAGCAGTACTCAGCGGAGTTTGGAAAACGACGCTCTGTGTATTGATACAATCAATATTTTTTGGTCGGTCGATAAGGTTGCCGATCTGATAGCTGAGCTATCTTGGGAGTGTCGGGTTCGGATTGACCCGTATCGCCCTTATGGTGGGGGTGTCATTCCAGGTCAGACGTGGCGATGGCACGCTGTTATCGCACCCATGGCTTCTGATGGGCCGATGGTCGTCTTTCGTCGGCAGAGATTTGAGACATTAAACCTGGATGCCTTTCAATTTAATCAGGTGACGCCTTCCGAGCTAAATGACGCAATAAATCGTCAGATATCGTTAGTTATTTTTGGCGCAACTGGATCTGGTAAAACTAGCTTTTTAACATCAATGCTCAAATCCTATTTTTCAGAAGTTCGTATCGGAATTGCAGAGTCCGTGGAAGAAATACCTCTTTTATCAAAATATTGGTTTCGCATTTTGGAGATCTCCCCCGACTCATCAGGTCGAGGAGGGGTGCCAATGTCGAAAGTTCTCTCTGAAATGATGAGGCTATCACCAAAGCTTTTAGTCGTTGGCGAATTGCGAGGAGACGAGTGCAGGGCTTTTGCTGACATAGCTAGAACCGGTCATGGTGGCGTGATAACAACGCTTCATGCTGGTAACTTTGATGATGCGCGCAATAGGCTTGTAACTCTGGCTGGTATGGATTTGAACTGCTTTCCCAAGCTTTGCGGGGTGCATATTCAAAAACTAGTACAAGGTTTCACCGTGACTTCACAAATGCTCAATTAGTTGAGCGAAGATAAGCGATAGCGCTGTTTGTCAGAACGCGGCCTCTTGGTGTGCGTGCGATGTAGCCACGATAAACCAAATATGGCTCATAAACATCCTCCAAGGTGTCCCGATCTTCATTCAAAGTCACTGCAAGCGTATCAATACCAACGGGCCCGCCCTCATACTGCTCCTGCATGATTTGAAGAATTCGTCGATCGACCTTGTCCAGGCCCGCGGAGTCAATTCCTTGCCGGGTTAAAGCCAAATCAGCGACTTTTCTATCAATCTCGACGAGTCCTTCCATGTCTGCAAAATCGGCAACGCGACGCAACAAACGATTTGCAAGTCGGGGGGTCCCGCGACTACGTGTGGCGATTTCGTGGGAAGCCTCATCAGAAAGTTGGAAGCCGAGAATTTTCGCTGACCGGAACAGAATTTGCTTAAGGGCGTTTGCATCATAAAATTCTAAACGCTCCTGAATCCCAAATCGTCCAAGTAATGGTCTCGATAGCAAGGAAAGCCTTGTCGTTGCGCCAACAAGCGTGAAGGGCGCGACGTCCATCCGTACGCTGCGTGCCGAGGCTCCTTGGCCAATGATGATGTCGATAGCAAAGTCTTCCATCGCGCTATATAGAACTTCCTCCACCTTAATGGAGAGTCTATGAATTTCGTCAATAAATACTAGGGTACCTGGTTCGATTCCAGTCAGTATTCCAGCGAGATCTCCAGGTTTATCGATGGCTGGTCCACTCGTGGCAATAAACGGAACACCTAGTTCATTGGCAATAATGTTAGCAAGAGTGGTTTTTCCAAGGCCTGGCGCTCCATGTAAAATCACGTGATCCAAAGGCCGCTCACGTTTACGAGAAGCTCCGACGTATACTTCCAGATTTTTTTTGACGTCTTCTTGTCCTGGGTAATCTTTAAACGAGCTTGGGCGAATGGAAGGCTGTTTTTCTTGTAATTGCTGATCTTCAATCAACTCTTGTGCGATTGAAAGACGTTCTATTTTCACGTTTTTTGAGTTGCTGGAATCCATTTAACATTCCTTAGGAAACGCTTGCGCGAAGAGATCTAAGCGCACTTTTCAGTAAGCCCTGGAACTCAGGTTGAGTGTCTGCTTCGGGATTTCGCAATATCTCGTGGATGATTGGATTAATTTCTTTTTCTTTGTAACCAAGATTCTCAAGAGCACTACGGACATCTCCAAGTACAGCATCCAGCTTCTCTCCATCGTCCTCTAGTCCGTCAATCGAAGCCATGGATGCAGCTGACCTGCTTTTTTGATTTTTATTTGGAGAGCTTGCACCTCCCATGGGGTTCACAAAACTTTGTTTTTCCATTTTGGGACGAAGTTCCAGGATCAGTTTCTCAGCTGTTCTACGCCCTATTCCCGGCACTGACTCCAGAAGGCCTACTTTATTGTTGAGAACTGTTTGACGAAGTGATCTGGCGTCAAGGGTGGAAAGAATGGCCAACGCTATTTTTGGCCCAATTCCAGATACAGATCGCAACATGAGAAACGCCTGCTTGTCATCAAAGTTTAAGAACCCGAAAAGGCGCAGGCTATCCTCTCTGACATATGTATCTATCCAAAGTTGAACCGGCCCTCCTGGTGGGGGCATGTCACAGATTGCGCTCAGAGGCATCTCAACACCGTAGCCAACGCCGTTCACATCGACGATCACAGAATGCGGTAATCTGGAGAGAACTTTACCCGAGAGATACTCAATCATGATTTTCACTCCTGTCCTTCATCGGTCCAATGCGTTTGGTGATATCTGATTTAAGCGAAGCAACTTTGGCGTTTAGAGCCTCTTTTCCGTTGGCGTCCATCTCCAGGTTGGCAATGGTCGATGAAATCTGTTCCAGTTTTGTAAGGTCTTCCAAGCTTACCCGAATTAACTGTTCACTCATCTCATTAAGGTGTCTGCCAATCATTTGTAATTCATCGCTATCCCTTAAGCGGACTTGAGCATTCCACTGCCCGGCCCCAATTTGTCTGATGGTACGAATCATTCCATACATGGGTCCAGCGATACGGTGGGTCAAAAATATTCCAAAAATTAGCTGTACGATCATATTGATCACAACCGCTAAAACAACTCCGGCAACGATTGGCCAGGGGAGAAAGTAAATAGATGTCAGTATTTTGAATTGAAAAAGTGGATAGATAATCAACACCGCCATGATCATTGAGGCAATCATACTAGCGGCAAGACCAGCACCAGCGATGCGGAATTGAAAATCTCGATTGATGAGAATGAGCTTCTTTTTTACTGGTCGAGTGATCATATGCAAAGTATAGCCATTTGAGCCGATAGTCCCAAGCGCAAAGGACAATCAGATTTGATCGAAAAAAAGAGAGTCCCAAATATGGGACTCCCTATTGTTCTCCAGTAAAGAAGCTTTAAATCACTTCAAAGCGGCCTTGATTGCCTCAACTTTATCCATCCGCTCCCATGGGAACTCATCACGACCAAAGTGACCATAGGCGGCAGTTGGACGATAGATTGGACGCAGCAGGTCAAAGGTTTCAACGATTCCGCGGGGTTTACAGTTGAATACTTTACGAGCGGCTTCAGCTAACTGCGCTGGCGAATACTTGCTGGTCCCGTAGGCGTCAACAAAGATTGAAACCGGCTCTGCAACGCCAATGGCGTAAGCAAGCTGCACCAGACATTTCTCAGCGATTCCAGCAGCGACCATGTTCTTGGCGATGTAGCGTGCCATGTAGGCCGCCGAGCGATCAACTTTGGTAGGGTCTTTACCAGAGAATGCGCCACCGCCGTGAGCTCCATGCCCACCGTAAGTGTCAACAATGATCTTTCTTCCGGTCAATCCGCAATCTCCTTGAGGACCACCAATAACAAATCGTCCTGTTGGGTTAATGTAATATTTGGTGTTTTTCAGAAGTTCGGAAGGGATCGTTTTTTTGATGCAGTTTTCGATCACGTACTCTTCAAGTTTATTGTGAGGTACGTCAGGACCGTGCTGCGTAGAGATAACAACGGTTTCAATACGAGATAGTTTTCCTGCCTTGTATTCTGCTGTCACCTGGCTTTTTGCATCGGGACGAAGAAAGTTTACATCTTTGGCGCGGCGTAGTTGACTCAGTCGCTTCAAAAGCTGGTGGGAGTAACTAATCGTTGCAGGCATGAACTCCTTGGTTTCATTGCAAGCAAAACCAAACATCATGCCTTGATCACCGGCACCCTGCTCTTTGTGAAGACCTTCACCTTCGGTTACACCCATAGCGATATCAGGTGATTGCTCTTCAATGGCGCAAACAACACCGCAGCTTTTTGCATCAAAGCCAAGATCGCCGTCTGTGTAGCCAATGTCAGCAATGACTTCACGGGCAATCTTTGCATAATCAACGCGCGCTTTTGTCGTGATTTCTCCAGCGATGACAACGAGTCCAGTCTTAACCAGGGTCTCACAGGCAACACGGCTATATTTGTCTTGGGCAAGCAGTGCATCAAGGATGCCGTCGGAAACTTGATCGGCAACTTTATCTGGATGACCTTCGCTGACGGATTCAGATGTGAACAAATAATCGGAGTGATTCATGCTAGACGACATTTAAAGACCTCTCTTCATATGCAATTTCATGCGACCATTCTCAATCGGGGTGGCCTCGACAATTCCAATACACCGACCAGTTGATGACTTGGCAAGGACTTCGTTCCTGTTGCTGGAGCCTGGTTCGGCCTTGAAACTGGCCGCATCAAGAACGACAAATTGCCCATCGACGATCCGTTGGAGCGCCAACATATCACTGGATATCCAAGTCGGCAAACCAATAGATAACTGATCCATCGGGATAACCAAGGAATCTAAAGTCGCGTTGAGGTCGTTGATCTGTTCAAGACTTACACAGGATTCCAGGGAAAAACCGGCACTTTTTGTTCGCGTAAGCCGAGTCACGTGCCCCCCTGTGTTTAGTGCTGTGGCCATGTCGGTCGCCAGCACCCGAACGTAAGTTCCCTTGCTGCATTCGACGGTCAGGCCAATTCGCGGCAAGTCGAAATACTCAAGTTGCAGGTCATAAATAACGACATCGCGCTTTAGCTCTGACAGAGGCAAGTCCTCTGCGTTTTTTCCGGCTCGTGCATACTTGTAGAGCTCCTTTCCTTGATACTTAACGGCCGAATAAGCAGGAGGAGTTTGACTCATCGGGCCCTTGAATTTTTCAATGATTTTAGATGTTTCTTGGATGTTGACGTGGTGCCATGGGTACTCTCTAAGCGTTGTTCCAGACGCATCCATAGTGTCAGTTGAGCGTCCCAAGGTGACTTCAAAAGAGTACGCCTTCGGTAAATCAAGTAAGTAGTCTTGAAGCTTGGTGCCACGCCCCACTAGTACCGGCAGGACGCCATCAGCATCCGGGTCCAAAGTTCCCACGTGTCCAAGCTTGATTTTGCCAAAACGTTTGGTGATAACCCGGCTGACGTCTTTAGACGTGATCCCGGCAGGTTTACGCACCGGAATTAGTCCAGAAATATCATTTACGTTTATTTGCGAGCTCATGAGGCGAACCGCCAAGTTCAGTCAGTTCTCGTTTTTCTCTTTGCGGATTAAATCCAGCATCGCATCAACCGAAGCACCTCTTTCAACCGAGGTGTCAAAAAAGAATCGCAACTCTGGAACGCGCCGAACATCCAAAGCTTTGGCTAGCTTTGATCTAAATACACCAGCAGCTCGATCTAGAGCTTTTTTCGTATCATCTTTGGTCGCTTCATCAATCACCCTGAACTGGACTGAGGCAAGTTGGAGATCGGGGCTGAGCTTCACAGCTGTGATTGTGACAAACTGCAGGCGAGGGTCATTAAGCTGCCCACCTGTCAGGCAAGACGCAATAATGTCTCTGATTTCGTCACCCATTCTTTCTTTGCGAAGACCCATACCCGATCCTTTACTTCACTCTTATAGAGTTGGAGCCGTTTCTTGAAGTTCGTATGCCTCAATTACGTCGCCCACTCGAATGTCAGCATATCCATCGATGCCAATACCGCATTCATACCCTTGGGCAACTTCACGGACGTCATCCTTGAAGCGACGAAGCGAAGAAATTCTTCCATTGTAAATAACAACGCTGTCCCTGATGAGGCGTAGCTTCGATTGACGAGTGATTTTACCATCTAGTACAGCCGATCCAGCGATCGTTCCAATTTTTGGTACGTTGATTGTTTGACGGACTTCCGCATGACCGAGAATGTTCTCGGTAACAATCGGAGGAAGTTTACCGGCCATGATGGCTTTCACAGCGTCGACCAACTCGTAAATAATCGAGAAGTAGCGGATGACAACCCCATTTTTGTCCGCAATATCGTCAAGGCCACGAGCTGCACGAACATTGAATCCAACAAGCACGGCGCCGGTGGTCATTGCCAGAGTCAAATCACTCTCGGAAATCCCCCCCACTGCGCGGTGCACAATGCGGTTAGAAACTTTGTCACTGGACAATTTAGAAACGGCCTCACACACGGCCTCAAGAGATCCTTGAACGTCTGCTTTAACAATGACTGCAAGCTCTGGGCGATCACTTGTTTGAACTTTCGCAAGGAGATCGGCAAGGCTAGCAGCGCTTGATTTGCCGACGTGTTTTTTACGTTCCTGCTCATCGCGAATACTTACAACTTCTCGTGCGGTGCGTTCGTCGGCGACCATGTTGACGCGGTCTCCAGCGCCCGGAACGCCTCCTAAGCCGACAACTTCTACCGGCGTTGATGGACCTGCCGAGGTGATTTTTTCTCCGCGGTGATCGATCATCGCCCTAACCCGGCCAAACTCTCTGCCCGCAACCACGTACTGACCAACTTCAAGTGTGCCAGTCTGAACCATAATTGTCGCAACCGGACCGCGACCTTTATCAAGATGGGCTTCCACGACAGCGCCAGTTGCTGGGCCGCTGTGGTTAGCTTTAAGGTCCAAAACCTCGGATTGTAGAAGAATGGCGTCTAGTAGTTCATCGATACCAATCTTTTGAAGAGCAGATGTTTTTACGAATTGGTTTTCTCCGCCCCACTCCTCGGATTGGATTCCGTGTTCGGCGAGCTGACTGAAAAGTCGATCAAGGTTGGTCGACGGTTTATCAATCTTGTTGACGGCGACAATGATGGGCACACCAGCAGCCTTGGCGTGGTTGATCGCTTCCACAGTTTGCGGCATGACACCGTCGTCGGCAGCGACAACCAGAACAACGATGTCGGTTAAACTTGCGCCGCGCGACCGCATGGCCGAGAATGCCTCGTGGCCAGGCGTGTCGAGAAAGGCGATCTTCTTTTTGTTGTAGTCGACAGTATAGGCGCCAATGTGTTGGGTAATGCCACCAGCTTCACCAGCCGCAACTTTTGCCGATCGGATGGCATCCAATAGGGATGTTTTTCCGTGGTCAACGTGTCCCATGATTGTCACAATAGGCGGACGCTCTTCGGTGCCACCAACAGTGCCAGTTGAGATGACCTGCGATAGCACATCTTCGGCAGTCTTCTCTTTGTTTTTCAACTCAAATCCGTACTCACTGGCAATCAAAGTAGCTGTGTCGACATCCAACTCTTGGTTCATGGTAACCATCAGTCCCATGCCCATCAGCTTCTTGATAACATCGCCGCCTTTGACAGAAAGCTGTCGTCCGAGTTCTGCGACCGTAATGGAGCCTTCCATTTCCACGACCCTATATTGAGCACGCGGCGTCGTGATTTGGGTTTTTTTCAGGTCTTTCCTGCGTTTGTGATCCCGCCTGTTACGCTGCGCTGCTGGCGTGAAGACGCGAGACTGAACCTCTTCTGGAGACTCTTCAACGGTCTCATCTGACTCATCGAATTGGCTTAATAGCGTACGCATGTTAAGGCTAGCGCGTTTTTGTTTCGTAAACTTCGCAGCAGTTTTCGCGGCCTGCTCTTCGTCTTCCTGGAAGGTCTCAGTACGTCCGCGATCGCGACGTGTGCCCCATTCATCCCCTGGCATTGGAACATCTGGTACTGCGCTGGGGGCTCCGCCAAATCCTTGACCGCGGGCAGCAGCCTCCTGCTCTCCGCGTGATCTTGAAGATAGGAGGCCCATGCCGCTTACGCGAACGCCTCGGTTATCCTCTCTGCGAACCGTACGATTTCCTTGAGCAGCTTCAGCCGCCTCTTGTTCCTTGCGTTTCTGCGCTTCAATCTCTTCCGGTGATGCCCGACGGACGATGGTCGCACCGCCACTCGATAAGGGTCTTGCAACACGCTTTGGAGCTTCCTCTGGAGCGGCGCGCTCGACAACAGTTTCAGTTTTTGCGGGAGCTGGCTTGGGTGGCTGAGGTATCTCGACAACTGGCTCGCTTGGAGCTGGTGCCGCTACTGCAACCGGCGCCTTTGCCACAACTGGAGCGGGGGCCTCAGGTTTTTCTTCAACCGGAGGCGGCATCACAGGGGCCGCAACTTCCACCGGCTTCTCCGGTGCAGCTTCCGCAGCAGGCGCAGATGAAGCGCGGCGACGGATAACTACGGTTTTAGGCGTAGCCGAGGGTGCTTCTGCAGCAGCTGCTACACCTTTTACGGCATTCTTCAGCTTAACAGCCTCTTCTTCACTCAAAGTGTTTTGGGCAGTTGTAATATCAATGCCCAAGGCCTTCCCTTTGGATTGAAGAACTTTCCACTCAACACCAAGTTCTTTTGCAAGTTCATGGACTCTCTTTTTTGACATTCGTCATTTGTCCTTTTCAATTCGATTTCGATGGTCCCGGTTTTCGTCAGGATATTGCTCAACAATACTTGACTCGGTTAGGCTTGAGCGCTGTCTCTCGACTTAGCGCTGCAAGTAACGGTCTGCAGCAAGCTGTACAGTGCGCGCAACTCCTATCGATAATCCAGATTTGGATGCAACCTCTTCCGCGGCATCTGCGACGAGATCTCCAATGGTTCCATATCCAGCATCC
>JBIIGV010000016.1:0-33878 GCA_044236265.1 Oligoflexales bacterium | reverse complement strand
GAGGAACAGGCTAATTCTCTCATTTCGAGCGTTATCATAGCTTGAGCTTGTACGCTCAACTTCTTGGCGTGTTGGCTCTGCACTTGAATTCGCCAGGAACTCATCGTGATCGCCTGTTGATTCTGCGGATTTCGGTCCCGCAGCATTGATGCCTTTAGCAAGCATTTCTTTTGCTGCCTCGACAACGGCACTCGCTTCAGTTTCATCCATATTCAATAGACGAACAAAGGTTCTCGGGCTCATTTCAGAAACTTCTTTTACAGTTTTGATGCCCTCGTTCACGAGGATTTCAGCGCGCATCATGCCGACACCTGCAATGGATGCAATAAGCTCTTTAGAGCCAACCAATTCTTGTGAGAGTCGTGCTTCGCTCTTGATGTCCAGGCGCCAACCCGTAAGCTGCGCAGCCAGACGAACATTTTGTCCACGTTTACCAATAGCAAGAGACAGCTGATCGTCTGCGACGATGACTTCCATGCTATGGTTGTCTTCATCGACAATAACCTTGGTAACAACGGCAGGGTGTAGTGCGTTACAAACAAAACGCGCCGGGTCAGCATCCCAAGGAACGATGTCGATTTTTTCTCCACCAAGTTCCTGGCGAACCGCTTCAACGCGAGCACCCTTCATACCAACGCAAGCACCGACTGGGTCAACGGCACTGTCACGCGAATGCACGGCGATTTTTGTCCTGAATCCAGGATCGCGGGCGGCACTTTCGATTGTGACGATACCATCGTAAACTTCTGTCACATTTTGCTCAAACAAGCGGATAACAAATCCTGAGTGAGCACGGCTCATGACCACTTGAGGGCCTCTTGATGAGCGTTTTACTTCAAGAACGTAGCCTTGGATGCGATCTTTAATTTTGTATTTTTCAGTCGGGATTTGTTCACGGTAAGGAATGATGGCTTCAGTTCTACCCAAATCTACGACGATATCGCTTCGCTCAAAACGGCGAACAGTTCCCGATAGAATTTCCCCGACGCGATCTTTGAATTCATCATAAACTTGGAGGCGTTCGGCATCGCGTACCTTCTGTACGATGATCTGCTTAGCAGACTGTGCAGCAATACGTCCAAATGCTGCTTTGTCCAGCTTTACCCCAATGGAGTCACCAATTTGGGCTTCAGGATCAAGTTTTGCAGCCTCGCCTGTTGAAATTTCAACGTCAGTGTCCTGAACGGCTTCGACAACAGTTCGGAACTGGAAGAGTTCAATTTCATCTGTATCAGCATTGTAGTGAGCTTCCAAGTCGGCAGTAGGACCGTGGCTTCGGCGCGCTGCATGAATAACCGCCTGCTCAAGGGCATCAATAATGACGGACTTATCGACGTTCTTCTCACGGCTTACCGCAGTGATCACCGCTTTGAGCGCGCCTTCGACTTCATTTTGTTCCATTGTACTCATCTTCCAATCCTTCCTTTTTCAAAAAGTCACGGTTGTGAATCTTTACGTGAGTTGATCTTGGATCTTGTCCCAGTCAACGACCTTCGTTGCCTTTAAAACCAGATGCCAAGGAAACGTCCATGCTCCCTCAGCAGTCTTCATCGATATTGTTTCACCATTGATTTCCACAATGGTTCCTACACCCTTGCGACGGTTACTAAATTTTTCAGTTAGCTTCACATCAATCTGGCAGCCTTCCGCCTGAGCGGCTCGAAAGTGTTCAAGCGTGCGGATGGGGCGTTCAATGCCAGGTGAGCTAATTTCTAAGTTAAATTCCGTTGGGATCAATTCATCCAACTCAGGGCTTTCGATCAGTCGATGGGACACATTGGCGCACGTATCAAGGTCAACGCCCTTCTCATGATCAATATAGAGTCGGAGCGTTCGCGCTTGGGCTTCCCATTCAGCATCAATGCAAACAAAACCGTCGACGGTCAGCAAGCCTGTGACCAAATCAGCGATTTCATGAAGTTTTGCGCGCTCTAAAAACAATTAAAATTCCGATCCTATGACACTCTGTAAAATTAAAAAAACAGCACCCCACATCCGGCCCGTCATGACACCAAAGCTGGTGACTAGAGGTGGAAGTGTCTGGAGCAGCAGATTTTGCGATTAAAAAAGACGCAGAAGATGCCAGCTGTTTAGGCCAGACGGTTCAGAAGTTTGCGGCATGTGATGCCACGAACCCCGCCGGTCTCGATCGTTCGAGAGTTGGGGTTTTAGCACGCCAAAGCTCTAAAAAGCAATAGTTTCATTAGATTAAATTTATGAAAATCCTGCCGGCTCAGCTGGCTGCCTGGGGTTGCTAGAATATAGATGTAACGCTCACCCTCATTTTCCCGGCTTAACGACCGGGAGCTCACTTGAAGGTTAATGTATGGGAATTTTTGACTTTTTGTTCTCTAAAACCTCGTCGCAGAGCGCAGCCTCAAAACACGGAGATGTTTACGCCCATCAGCGTTACCATGCTCGCTACGTGATCAATAACAGAGACCTGTGTGTCATGGAGCACCCAAAACACGGTCTATTTCGAGTGGTTGACCTCTCCCATCATGGATGCCTAGTTGAGCCGATGACTCAGGCCAGTTTGGAGTCGGTAAACCCTCCTTTGTTTATGAATTTGAGACTTTGCGGATCGTCCATAAAAGTGGAGGCATCCGAATGTCAACGCCGTCGTCATGGGTGGGCTTTAGTCTTCAGGCACGCTCAAGAGGCGTCCATAGCCGACTTAGGTCGGTTCATTGAGCCTCTGCGGATTGGCCGCTCGTCGGTTGTCTTGGATGCAGACTTCGAACGAGATGGGATTTTTGCGAAACTTCGCCGCCGTTTCATCGGGGATGGCCCTTTCGAGGTTGTCTTTGAGAAAAATGAGCATGATGAACCTTCATTTGTCATGATCACCATGCGACAGGGTGCTGGTGATGGCTGTGTCATTTGGAATCAGGGAACGGTGATGACCAAAAAATCGCCAGACACTGAGGGAGCCTTCATGCCTCGAACTGAGCATGTGGATGAAGAGTTGGTATGGGCCTGTGCATCCGCCTGTCTGGGTATGAAGTTTCCTGAGGGAGCGATTGCAGCAAAAGTACTAACGGACTGGTTATCTGCGCAGTCTTCCGCTCTGCCTTTGGCGAAGTCCAGTTGATGACGTAAAAAACCCCAAGTCATGTGCTGACTTGGGGGCTTTCTATTTTCGGTTACTTCTTTGGAACGCAGGCTTCGCCACTTGCGCACAGTAGTTTATCTGCATCCGCATTTGCAGATACCTTGTGCCACCAGATGACAAAGTCACGTATCGAATAGACTGGTGTGTAAGATTGCTCTTCACGTTTAGTACGCGTAGCAACAATCAGTTCCCCAACTCGGCCCTCACTGGCAACGAACGAGTTACCAGGCTTAAGAATTCGCACACCCTTACTGACCATTGGCTGAAAGCTGTCAGGATTTAGTTTGAAGCCTCCAACCATTTCATTGTTATTGATAGCCTCGATATTATTGCGATCTACAACCAGTTTTGATCCACGAATGATGGCATGACCATTGATAATCGCATGACCATTGATAATCGCATGGCCATTGATGATCGCATGACCGTTCATAAGCCAGTAGGCACTTGCCTGAGGTGATTTATCTTTGGACTTCAATGTTTCATCTGCAAAGCCAAAGACTTCTTGGAATGCCCATTCTCCGTTAAGAGGTGCAAAACGCTTTGGGCTCCCGAATCGTCCGTAGGTGCAATCATGCTGATTGCGAATCAGACGCAACACGCGGTCAAATGGATTGAACGTCAGAGAGCATCCGCTAGATAGGGACAACCACTCTGTGGAAACATCCCGCAAGTTGGTCAAGTCAATAGCAACCAAAGAGTTTGTGTCGTTTGGACGTTCCATTGCTAGCCCAACAACCTCGCCGCTTGAATTGACAACCGGTCCACCGGATAGTCCGGCTTCTGCAAGATTAATGCTTGTGTCAATGGCTTGAAGTTTGAATTTGATAAGTGGGCCAAAGTTGGATGTATCATCCGTTGGCCAACCATCGGGAGGCAAGTAACCACGTCGATGAACGATGGAGCCCTTTCCTGATACTGGGTATCCGAACACGTCAAACGCGACGGAATATTCCATCTTTCTAGCGATGGTTAGCCCCATCATATCGGACTCATTTAAGACACCCTGGCCTAAAATTTCTTGCTCACCGTCATGAGTGAGCGCCAAAAGTGCCAAGTCACTTTCCATGTTGGTGACCAGAAGTCGCGCTGCTCGCGATACCAGTTTGCCCCCAACTAACAGGTCGTAGGTATCACCATCGTCGAAGGCTAACTCAGCTTCATCAAGCATGTGGTGAATCTGACCGCGTTGTGAAGTTCCATAGCTGATGGGAAACAAGTGAGCTGCGGTCAAAATAAACTTCGTTGTTGCTGGAAGTGCTTTCAGTTGGGCGGAAGCCTCCGCGCCGAATATCGGCATTACAAGGTCGGAGTTCGCAACAAAAAAGCCAGATCCCAGAGAGAAGTTTCCTTCTAATGTAATTTGAACTGTTGAGCGCATAACGCGATTTCTATGGACTGCGCCCAAGGCCGGAAAGTTCGCCGACGCGCTATCTGCTGCGTAAAATCTCGAGGCATGAATAGCCAGCGGACTAGGAATCGAGTCAAACAGAGGCTTCGGATAATGCTGCGCCTTCATCTCAGGCAAAATGACCCAGAACACACCGTTTTGATGCGCAAACTTTTGACCTGCGACCGCAACACTGACGCTTAGACCAACAGTACCACTTGGAGTTGACGGTGAGATGCGTAGATCGAGCACGCAGCGATAGCCGGCCATTGATTTCTGGATGTCACAGTTGGGAGCAGTCACGTAGGCATATTTACCTGAGAGGCTGCCGTCGGATTTCTGATCTACAGAGTTTTCCGCAGTCTCTGGCCAAGACCCGTGAAGCGCTGTTGATAGCGAATCACTTGTAACTGGCTGCGAGTAGTACTGTTCAATGCGGAGCGTGCGCCAGTCCGCAGAAGGACGCAGAACCGCCGGCACCCCAGGAGGATAGACAAAGCGCTCTGCGGGATTGTCAGTGACTTGCCACATGACTGAACTGAGCAAGCTCTGTTTTGAGCTGCCGAGGGCGTGCTGAGCAAAAGATGAAAACGACGCCGCTGCTAGAATGATAGAAAGCAGCAGACCTTCCTTGGATGACATACGCATGAATCTCATTCGGACAGATCCTTTATCCTTTTGATGATCTAGGCGAAACACTAAATAAACGTGAATTCCGATAATTTATGGCTACATTTATAGCCCCTTTAAAATGAAAAGCGCAACAAATTAAGCAGCGGGCAAATATGGAGGAAAATCATTTCTTTTTTTGATGAATTTTCGTTCACATCTCGGTGTTGTAGGTATATAAATTGTCGGAAATTCCCGAGTCTTGAAACGAGAGGACCATGACCACCGAGCGCGTTGAACTAGCACTCAAACTTGCCAAGGACTGCCATACAAAAGTCCAATGGGATGAATTTCTTGCGAAATTTAGCGATCTACTATCCTCAGCCCCGAACCCTAGACTCGTTACCGACGTCTTTAAACGCCTAGAGGCAGACCCTCAATCACTACATTATAGTCCTCAGCTTTGGGGGGCATTGCTGCAGGGGGCGATGGCCTGCTGGAACACAGAAACCGGGGCTATTGTTGCAGAGTTTTCCAAGAAACTGACATCACCTGTGGTCAGTATCCCGGCTGCCCAAGTTCTGCTTGAGGCGGGAAAGCCGGCTGTCAGTCGAGAATTTGCGCAACGCGCACTACGTCATATTGGTTTGGCTGATCTTGAGCGTATCCAGCTTGAACTGATTGTAGCCTCCAGCTTTGCTGAGGAAGGCAAAACTGATCATGCAGTGAGGGTTTTGAATAAGGTTGCGCCGATGGTTCGCAGTGCCGCGATGACTCAGCGCGAGCGTGCTGATTTCGTGGTGCGGTTAGGTCGACTTCATTATTTTATGGGCCGTTATCCGGCTGCTGCTGTTGCATTCGAAGAAGCATCTCCTCTCCTTTTGGAGCTTCAAGATTGGGAGGGTGCAGCACGCGCTCTATTTAATGCAGGTGCTTGTATTCAAAACAGTGGATGCGACAGTAACGAAGGTGCTGTCACAATGGTTGAGCGTTGTCGTAAATTGAGTGTTGAGCATAATCTTGCCGGTCCACTCTCGCACTGTGAGGCTTTTTACGGCGTTGAGGCATTTAACACTGGAAATTTCATGGCCGCTCGTGAGCATTTTCGCCGAGCTCTCACTGTTCTTCCTGCGAGTGACAAAACATTTAGACGACTGCATATCGTTTCGTTTCTAAGTCTCACTTACTTCGCCCTCGGTCGTTACAGTCTTGGAATTAAGTTTGGTCGTCAAACTCTTGAACTCGCTGCCGAAGATGCAAGCGAACGCTTTAAGACCAGATATCAATCGCTCGAGGCAGAGATTTTATGGGAAGAGGGAAAAATCCCTGAAAGTATGGACGTGCTAAAAGCCTCCGCTCATCAGTTGTCTCTTCACGGTGTCAGAAATCTTGAGGAAATATCGACGTTGACTCGTTACCAGGTTCAGCTCGCCATATTGGGTGAGACGACAACCGAAAAATTCAAAATCGAAGATTCGTTAAAGCGCAATCAGTCGACATGGCTTGAGTACCTATATTCATGCGCATTACAAAAGTGCTCTCTGGATTACTTTGATGAAAGTATGTCGATGCTGACGGATTGCCTCGAAAAGGCAAAAGCAGCAGGGTCGTTGCAGTATCATGCATTGATTCTTCTGGCGATGATCAGGCTTCATTTGCAAAAACATGACCTTAGAAAAGTTCAGGAATTATTGCCTTCGCTTGAAGCAGCGGTCAGTCGCTTGGGAGATACGCCGATAAGGGCCAAGCTTCAATTTGTTTATGCTGCTTTGGCCTACCAATCTGGCGATTTTGATCGAACGATCAAGTTATTGCATGCCGTGGAGAAAATGACTGCGGTCAGCTGGCCTGATCGCTTTGCGGCACAGTGTTGTTTGGCGACGATTCGTGGAGAAAGTCCGCGTTTTCAGTTTAGATGGCAGGAACAAATTGTATCCCGCTTCGTTCGTAGCTACTTCGCTCCAACAATTAAAATGGTGGACAATCGCTCCTTCGTTGTGACGGATCATTATGTTGTCTCCCTTGAAAAACACCCTGCCATGGCAGATCTTGTGCAGTATCTATCAGAGCGTGGTCCCACTGGAGCGACTCTCGCTGAAATTCAGACGGATGTTTGGAAGGAAAGTACCAATGCTCAGGGCTGGCAGCAGAAGATCAGGAATGCAGTCATGCGAGTTCGGGACCACTTTCCTCAAACAATTGCCCCTATTCTTATTCATCATGATACGCTGAGATTTTTCGGCGAGGCTATAAGGGTCTTAAGGGATCATGATGATGGCTTGCCGCTTGAGCAAAGGGTTCATATGATGCTTCGCGAAGGGGCGCTTTCAAGTCAGCAGATTGCGGAAAAGATCGATGTTTCACTGGCGACTGCCAAGCGGCTTCTAAAGAAAATGTCTGAGGATCAGTTGATTAAGGCTGAGAAGCAGGGGCGTCATGTCGTATACGCTAACTCAAGCTTGAACTAACGTTCAATAGTCCTTAAAGAGCCTAAATTAGAGAAGTTATGGGGTGGCTGATGGGACTTGAACCCACGTATGTCGGAATCACAATCCGATGCGTTTACCACTTCGCCACAGCCACCGTAGCGCTGGAAGGCTGCTAAATCTACAGGTTTGCCAGCAGTAGTCAACAGGATTCTTGGCTACCAAGATTAAGGGTAAGTCTCTATCTTGCCAAGAGTTTCCCATCTTCGATCCGGAATTCGAGATGCTTTTCGTCACTCCAAAGAAGGCCGTTTGTCGATACCGCAAGCGTTAGTTTGAATTCCCCTCCGCTGGCAATGGCCTCTTCGGAGATGACATTGGCAATCACGCTTTGTGGCCCAGAAAGTTTAACAATGAAGTTGTTACGGTCGGCAATCGGTGTGTTCAGTTCGTTTGTCACAGGTATTTCAACAACGTCTTCGATTAACTTCAGCTTCGCCAGCTGGACGCGTCCGGCCTGCTCAAGTCTTATGTAAACTCTGATATTTTGTGACGACGATAAGCGGGATACCGAGGTTTTGGTTACCAGAACGGGCGTCATTGAGGTTGCTTCGCGTAGCTTTGGAGATCTTGCTACTGGTTCTTTATAAAGTGAGATCTTTTTGACGCGAGGTTTAATGCCAAAAAACGTGAGATTAGCTGGATCGAACTTGCTCTCAACATCCTTAGTGGAGTCGTAACGGGCAGGTGGCGGGAAAGACCTTTCGCCGCGGAAACGGTGGCCATTCATCTGAGCGAATTTTTTCCGTACTGCCTCGGGGGCATTGCCTTTGGATTGAGTCTCAAGCTCCACTTGTCGTGGAACCTGTTTAAGATCAGACACTGCAAGCAAGGCCTCAACGCGCTCTAATGGATACTCGGTAGCGAAAAAACGTCGCAAGGCGATTTGTTTTTTCTCTGGCGTTGTGGATTTCTCAAAGTCTTTTAAGGCAGCAACAGCGTCTTCAATTTCATTGACTGCATCAGCTGTGTGCCAGCGCAAGTCAAGTAGTCGCAGGGGCATAAGGAGAAGACCGCTGCTGCGGTACAGATTGCGGCGCCAAAGAGACTGCTCCCATGATAGACATGTTTCTTCATCTGTAATTTTGAATGAAGAGCAAAAGGCTAACCAAAGTACTTGTCGCGGAAGTGATGCCACGGTTTGCATTTGTGCGTGGGTCAGACGCACGCTTGCATAACCCTCGAATCGGCCGAGATGTGTAGGGGTCACGTGAAGAAGATGGTTGCGACTCATGTCAGTTTGAAAAACGGCAGCACGTCTACGCTCGGCAAGAAGATCGGGTTCACGCGTTGCAAATTGGGGTAAGCCCGTCATTTCAAGTTTTGTAAATCTTGATAAATCTGACAAATAGTCGGCTAGTTCTTCGGTCTCTACAAACTTATCTGTTATTGCAAGGCTAAAGCCAACATCGACTGTGTTGTCCTCGGCAATGAATTCAAACCTGCTTTTGAGTTCGTTGTTATCGGTTTCCTTTTCAACAACTTTACGAACTTTCAACTCAGCTTGGAGAGTTATGTTTTGCTCACTACGCCCGGTCAGCATATTCCATCTTGCTACGTCGTGATCTTCTTTTGCCTCTAAGATGTGAAAGCGACCCGTATTATCGGTGATCTCGATCTCTGCATCGGAATGCATTCTCTTTGTTTTTTTGTTGATAATGAACGCGCTATGGCCTGTGCCAAATCCTCTGTCGAAACGTTTTTCATTCTTGTCATGGAAAAATTTAACGCCAGTGTCAAATCCATCCTCCTTTGCCCGTAATGCAGATATTTGTGCGGCCGCAAAATTCCCATGAACGGCCTCAATGAAGGCAGTCTTGGCCTCGTCATTGCGCAAATTAAAGGCGTAAACGCGTGAAAATATGTCGCTCACACCTTCTTCGTAGGCAAAATCAATTGGGAATACATGGGCGGGCATGCCGCGCCAGAGAGGGATGGTTTTGGATAGTAAATAATATGTTTTTCCAAGCTTGCTCTCGAAACGGTGTCCGAGCCTGCTTGTGTCAGAAACCCCAACCCAAACCGTTGCAGCGTCTTTCTTCAGGATATTGACTCGATACTCTCCTGTCCTGAAAACGGTGTAGGGTAGCTTCATGTCCAATGCAGTCGGTCCGGTCATCATTTGGTCTTTTAGCCCATGAATACCATCTGCAATCTCTGCTCCGATGTTGATGCCGCCGCTGATGGCGTAACTTTTAATCGTTCCAATATCCATAGATTCGACGGCAGGAATTGAAAGAGGGAAGTTGAATGGAGCTTCGAGCCTCTTTAAAGGGTCATATAATTCATTTGCATTAAAAGATGGTGGCAAAATGGCTTCAAGTAAAGGCAGAGCTCCAAACCAATTGTTGATGGCTGTTCGCCACCACGGCAGGTTTTTGTTATCAAGAACACGCATGGGATCGGTGCGCAGATAAATATCATAGACATCTGTTGACTGATTGGCTCCCAGATTGATCGGAATCCCGTTGTATCTATAAAGCTCACGATTGTACTCAGGACCTAAACCAAAACGATCAACAATAACATAAGCTCCACTTCGCGCTGAGAATACATCGCGAGTAAATCCTAGGGTCATATTTGCAGTGTCCGTCAAAGGCCACTTAAGTTTGTTATCCATCAGATTATAAAAGATGGACTCCATCAAAGTTTCTATCGATTGGTTGATGGCGTCAGCGCCACTTGAAATTCCTGATGCGAATATTGGATTTTTAAATAATCTCTCAATCGGTCGTCCTGAAGACTGATCTGGATCATCAGGGGTTTCGTCGTCATACTCGATGACTGTGCTGGTAGTTTCTGTTGGCGCAGCCTGCTTTGCCGGGGCAGTCTTTACCAGTGGGTTTTTGTTGGCTGACTTTGGAGCTCCCCGGCTCTCGAATGTCCCAAACACGGTGGTTGCCATCAGTGTAACTACGCCAATTAAAAATGTAGTTTTCTTAGCGGAGCTCATAACTCGACCCCGCTACTGGCTGCTACGTACCAATGACTGCGCTTTGGAATATCTTCGTGCTTGGCAAAACCAACTTCAAATTCAAGCTTTATAAGTTCCGCTGGACGATAAATGACGCCAAGACCGCCAACCCGAATCTGCCTGAAGAAGTCGTCATATTGGAATCTAATTTGGTTTTTATCCTGCTCGCGACTGAGATGTGATATCCGAATGTTTTGCTTGAATTCGTCTGGATCGTAAGGAAAGCGGGAAAAAGTTCTCGTCACCTCGATAGAGGTCTGTTCCCCTCGCCCATTGATATTCATGAGTCCAATCGAAACGGCGCGATTTAGAAGGCCGTCGTTATATCCTCCGACAACGATACGCGTTCCTTCAAGAGCCGCGACATCATACATGAGTCGACCAGCTGCAAAGAGCCTCTGCTTATCTGAGAGGCGGTTATCAGGCAGACGTCCGTAGGTTGCATTGATCGTCCAATCAAGTTGGTTATCGTATACATAACTGACGTAATCAACCTCTGGCGCTTCAAACAGATCTAAACCCCAAGCGTAAAAAATTTCTTTGCGTAGCTGATGATCAATTCTGAACAGAGGTTTGCCGCGTCCAAAACTAAGTCTGTGCCTTGAAAGCGCGTTGTTTCCCAATTGAATGTGCCAACTGTCGCGCTTAGTGTCTTTGAGGGTGGTGTTTTGGGTGTCCCTATCGATGTAGATTCGCGAGTGACCACGTATGTGTGCGGACAGCCAAGGCGTCAGAAAAAGGGTTAGGTTCCCATCTGCATTATAAAGTCTATCCGGTTGGCGCTGATCGGCCCGTTTTGACTTGTGAACAAACCAAGCTTCAGCGGATCCATTGGCGCAGATATTCAGAAGACCTGGAGATGAAATCGCTGGGTCGGTAGAACTTCTACAATCACCACGATGCAACCACTGACCGTGGGCGATTTCAGTGCTGAACACACCTGGTAGAATGGTTAGAAATATGTGTAATTGGCGTTTTAGTCTCACGTCCAACCCAAGTAATTACAGAAAATTATGATACTGTTGTACCAAATGCTGTAATTTTCGTCAGGATAATTTTTATTTGGTTGGACGAGCTAGGCACTCAATAAGTGCTTTAAAGGACTCAGTTGAAACGTCGCTCTTTAGCAGCTTGGATTTGATGAAATCCAATGCTTCAAAGCGTGTGCGCTTGTTTTGATAGCTGCGCGACGAGGTCAGGGCGTCATAGATATCGGCGAGGGCAGCAATCTGCACCTCTTGCAAGAGGGAATCTTCGGTCAGGGCATCCGGATAACCGCTTCCATTGAGTCGTTCATGATGGTGGAGCACAATTTCCCGACTTACATGGTTTAGAATAGTATTTTCAATTTTCTTTAAGCCCTCGATGGGATGACTTTTCATCTTCTCCCATTCGTGGTGCAGCAATGGTCCTGATTTGTTGATGATGGTAATGGGTACAGCTGACTTACCAACGTCATGAAAAATGGCGCCTAAGGCAATGTTACGGAGATCGTCTCTTCGGCTAAGTCCCATTTGTGCGGCGATGGCCGTGGCGTAGGCGGAGACACGGACGCTGTGGAGATAAGTATACATGTCGTGATTCGCCAATCCCGTTATTGAAGAGATGCATCCACGATCTTCTTCAATACAGTCAACGATGCTGTCAGCAAGTTCTTCGGCCTTTCTAGAGACGGACTCTGTGATCTCTCCCTCGTAAAGATATCGAGTGAATGCTGCTCCAATATCTTGGATGGATTGAAGCCGTTCATGGGGGGCGAGTTGCTTTGAAACCGTCGGAAGCTGTGACATCTTTTCGTAGAGAAAGGCTCTCTCATGGTCTTCGCTTTTCATCCAAAAAAACAAATGACCCTGGTTGATTAGGCTTTCAAGTTCCGCCTTACTCCACTTATAACCTTTGCCGCTGTAAAGGATTAGATGAGACTTCACGTCTAAAAAAAGGTCGAAGTCGGTAACGGAGTTATCAATCAGCCGCTCGATTGAAAAACGGGTGAATTGCGTTGAGTTAACAAAAGATGGGATTGAAACGCTGCTGACAGACTGGCTCATTTTTTGTAGTCCCTCTCAAGACCACCATCGACAGTCGGCGGAATTGAATTGAGTAATTTTATATAACCAGCTGAAATCAATGAACCTTTTAAAGAGACCCATCACCGTCGAGGTCATCCGGGGAGTAAGTGTCTTGAAACGAGATATCAACCTCGCAGTCGCGCTCCCCCGTGGACCGGGCCTGACATGATAATCGCACGTCCCCATCGGTCGACAGATTCATTCGCTTCAGGAGCGCAGATTCATTTGGCTGCATTGGGCTAAAAGCATTTTCGTCAGAGACCTTCACCGCGCAAGTTCCACATCGTGCAGATGCGCAACCAAACCTGATTGCAACCTGATGCTTCCTTGCAGTCACAAGAATCTTTGTATCCTTGGCCGCGTCCGCGGAGATATTCGAGGGTTTAAATTTAATTTGTGCCATTACACCGAAACCGCAAATTCTCTGAGTGCCGAGTTCAAAGATGTTTTCAAGTCTGTAGAGGGCTTGCGTTCACCGATAATGTAAGCGCACTGCGTATGAATCTTACCGCCTCCCTGAGGAGCATCCTTTTCCAAAGTGCCAGGGACTACGACACAGCGTTCTGGTACATGGCCCTTGATGATGCTTCTGTCTTTTCCACGTAAATCGACAATCGGTGTTGATGATGTCAATGTAACGTTAGCGGCGAGAACCGCTTCTTTTCCGATGTGGACACCTTCCACGACGATGGCTCGTGATCCTAAAAATGCTCCGTCTTCAATAATCACTGGCGCAGCTTGTGCTGGCTCCAAGACGCCGCCAATACCAACGCCTCCTGAAAGGTGAACGTCAGCTCCGACCTGCGCGCAGCTACCAACGGTCGCCCAAGTGTCAACCATGGTGCGAGCTCCGACATAGGCTCCAATATTCACATAGGACGGCATCATGACGACACCAGGCTCCATGAATGTGCCAATGCGAGCCACTGCGGGGGGGACAACGCGAATGTTTAGATCTTTAAAATTTCGTTTAAGCGGAATCTTATCTCTGAACACAAACGGCCCAACTTCCATCTCCTTCATGTCGGTGATTCTAAAATACATCAAAATGGCCTGTTTCACCCATGAGTTGACCACCCATGTCCCATCGATTTTGTTTGCGACACGAACTCGTCCTGTATCGAGAGCGTTGATGACGTCGATTACGGATTTTTGCTGGTCGTGCGCAGCGTTGCTATCTCCGGCATCGAGCTTTCTTTGAATCGCTTCAATATCTGATTTTAATTGTTCCAACTGGCTCAATGTGTGCCTCCACAGTGATTAGTGTCAATTTAAGAGGGATTGGCTACGAATTTAGAAAGAATTTCCATCGCCTCAATCGTTGCTTGGTCATCGGGGACCATGGCTAATCTAAAATAACCTTTCATTCCCTCGCTCAACCAGGTGCTTGGGCTTGTGATAATGCCCTGCTCTGCAAGAGCTAAAATAAATTTCACATCATCACCCGAAAATGACTTTGGAATTTTGCACCAAAGATAGAAGGCAGCCTCGGGCATAGCGTCAAGGAGTCCCAGTTTCTGCAGATACGGAGCAGCTAAATTGAGACGATGTGTGAATATTTTCCGGCGTTCTTCTACATGGGTTTCATCTGACCAGGCGACCTGAGCGGCAGCTTGAATAAAGTCAGGAGATCCAACGCCGAAATTGGCCCTAGCTTGTAGAATGGCATTTATAATCCGAGAGTCGCCAGCAATCATACCGCTGCGGTAGCCCGTAAGCCCGGAGCGTTTCGAAAGACTCATGAATGTCAAAACTCGATCTGATGATTGCTGAAGTGGTGTCAGTGGTCGGCGATCTTTACGCGGATCCTTGTTGATGTTTGCGTCAAGACTCGTGTCATAGATGTCAACGTAGCAGTCGTCGGACAGCAGAATCGTATTTGTTTTGTGACACCACTCGATAACCTGCTGCCAATAGTCAAAGCTTGCAGTGGCTCCTGTAGGGTTGTGAGGATGATTGATCCATATGGCGGCTGTGGACCTTTGAATTTCTGTTGATAGATTCCAGGGTTCAAGCCTAAAGTTTGTCTCTTTTGTGACGCGGACGGGATAAGGGATCCCACCGGCATACAGTGCCGACGCGCGGTACACGGGATAGCCAGGATCTGGGTATACCAGATGCTTTTTACCTTCGCGCCCAATCAGACATAGTCCAATATTGAAAATAGCTTCTTTGGTTCCCTGAGCGGGAATAATTCCGATATCAGGGGATTTGCTGATGCCAAACCGACGATTCAAATAGCCCCATTGAGCGTCGCGTAGACTCTCACTACCTTTTACGCTGGGATATTGACTTATCTGTGGTACAGCATTCAGCATCGCATCTCGGATGGGTGCCCAAGTTGGTATTTTGGGATCTCCAGTTCCGAAATCAAAGATAGGCTTCCCCGCTTTGGAGAGATTAGCTTTGATCTTTGCGAGTTCCTCCATGGGATAGGGGCGCATCGCTGAGGTCGTGCTGTTTACGAGTTCCATGTCCGAGTCCTCTTAATTATTTGCCGTAGGGTATTTCTGACCCCAAACGTCCACGTAAAGACCAAATTTCAGGGAAAAATCTCTTTTGAAGCGTGGATGCCAGGTATTTCACGCCACTGGATCCGCCTGTACCTATGCGAGATCCGATCATTCTCTCGACCATTGCGACGTGGCGATAACGCCACAAAGTAAATTGTTGATCAAGGTCGCATAGGGCCTCAAGGAGAGTATAGGCTTCATAATGAGCCGCGTGATTCTGGTAAATTGTTGTGAATACATCTTCGATCTCTTGGCTGGGTTTCCACTCTTCAGTTACGTCTCTGGACAGGATTTCAGCCGGGATATTGTAGCCTTTGCGCGCAAGGAACCCGACAAGATGATCATAAAAGCATGGTGCGGCTAATGCTTTTTCCATGGCGAGTTTTCCATCTGGCATTGTTTGAAAGAACTTCAAGTAGACGCGGTCTTTCAATCCCATCCTGAATTCAAGAACACGGAACTGATGGCTTTGAAAGCCAGATGCTGGATTTAGACGCGAACGAAATAAATTAAAATCATTCGGTGTCATGGTCTCAAGAATGCTGACTTGTTGGGTCAGAATGTTCTGAATGGCTGTGATGCGTTTTAGAGTTTTTAATGCCGCAAAAGCGTTACCCTTTTGCAGGTCATGCTCAGCGAGATCGAGCTCATGAAGAATCTGTTTGAACCAAAGCTCATAGGATTGGTGAATAATGATGAATAGCATCTCATCATGTTCGGGTGGGCTAGAAAGTGGTTTTTGAAGCGATAAAAGTTCGTTAACTTTTAAGTATGACGAGTAGGAGACCATGCCGCTTTGTGGCGTAATAATCCCCTCTTCCAGATGACTTGACATCGACTGCACCCCGGATGTGAATGTAGTGCCCTAAAACCTTGTATGAAGGCAAAGTCTAGCATCATTTTCAGAGGACAGGTAGCGGATTAATGGCTAAAAAGCAGTCGTTTTAGCGGGTCAGCACGACGAGCCATTCAAGTTTGTCGGTTTGAGCAAACATGTCAAAAGACTCAATCTGGCGAACCTTATATCCTGAAGCTGCTAATGTTTTTAGATCCCTTGCGAGTGTCTCTACTTCGCAAGATACATAAATAAATTTGTTACATGACTGAGACCGTAAGACATGAACCATGTGGCCTCTGGCCCCTTCATGAAGTCCGCGTCTGGACGGATTAACAACAATAACTTTGGGGTTTTTTGCCCAGTCAGGTACCAAGGTTTCGCACTCTTCCACCCGGGCTGCAATAAAGTTGGCGGTCTCGGATAGATTATTTCTTTTGGCGTTTCTTGTGGCATCAGCGGTGGCAGATTCAACTTCTTCGATCCCTAGGGTCTTGTAACCCGATCGTGCGAGAAGCAGAGCCATCTGACCTGTTCCAGTGTAAAGGTCCCAAGCTGCTTCGTTGCTGCGTCCGCGACCGGCATGAATCTCAACACGGCGATAAAGATTATTCGCTTGCCATGGGTTTACTTGGAAAAAAGCAAGCGGACTGATTTCAATGTCCAAATCGCAGATACGTTCGCGCAATGCTGCAGATCCAGCTAAAAGTGAGGTTTCACTTCCAAAAATGGCGTTACCGGGAGCCGCATTGATGTTCATGTGAGCACTGTTTATTTTGTGCCCCATTCTCCGTAAGCGATTGACCAATTTGACCAGCTCATTTTTTTGCGGTCTGGCCATCACAAATGTGAGCATGATTTCACCAGTCAGATGAGCGGCACGAGCAGCGATATAACGAAGATCGCCCTCGCCTGTCGTCTCGTTCCACGGGGTCAGGGGAGTGTTTTCAATTTCTGGATGAATGCTACGCAGTAAATTGGTCAATGGTTTGGTGTGGACTGGGCAGTCTCGCAAATCCACTCCCACTTTGTGAGTGCCTGGTTCAAATAAGCCGATAGCAAACTTCTGTGTGAGTCCCTCGCGTGCGGCGGCAAGTTTCTGCGCCTCACTTGCTGGTCTCACGGCAAGTTTGAAATAGGATCGGTATCCCAGAGGTGTTGGACTTGGAAGAGGATCCAAGATCTGTGCGTTATCCACTACGCCGGCTTGGCGCAATACACTGATACCCGCTTCAAATTTTGCGCGCAGTGATTCTCCGTAGTTTGTATTCACATACAAACAAGATCCGCACTGGGATTTAATTGCGCAATGGTTTGCAAATTCTGTCGCAGCATCAATGACGTGACCGCGGTGAAGTTTACCTGCAAAGCCCGCTTTGCGCATGATTTTGGAGCTTGGCGTAGCGGTAGGTTTGCCGGCGTTACCGTTCTTAGTATTGGATGGGAGCTTATCTGGGCGTGATTTGCTCATAGGTTGACCGAAACCCTGCTTGCTGGTCTTAGGGCGATGCGAAGACGGACGACGATTGTGCGTGCGCTGATTCATGGCGGTGGCCTACCTATGTGCAATGTCAAAGAAGTCAGTAAACCCAGTCAGAAGGGTCCTCTGGCAGGGGGTTAGTAACACTTTTAAGGTTGCGACGGAAGACTTTTACACCAAGTTTTTGAGTGTATTTGCTCCAGGTCTTCCATTCCTCACCCAACGTGCGAACAAGATAAGGACTATTTGCACTCTTCGATCCCTTGGCGAACACATAGCCACCCAGCAGGTAAGTGGCTGCGTGGCGCAGGGTTTTGTAGTCGATTCCAGGCTTGGCAGCGTCTTTTGCTTCAAAGAACACAATCATATCGCCATATTGGAGTTCGCTCTTCCGAGGATCGATTTCATAGAAAGACAGATTCAGAATTCGCCAAAGCTCATCGTAGTTAAGCATATCCTGATGATAGCCCGCCTCTCGGCGAACATTTACCAGACTGCTTGAAGCGAGTCGCGAACTCTGAAAACCAAGGGCTGCATGGAAGCAATTAGGTCCCCTGTAAATTGTGTGGGAGGCGATGCGCTTGCGCGCAAAGTTGGGGAGAAGGTCCTTGTCCATGCTGAGGGCTAGTCCTTCGTCAATCTTGGCTTCGATGCGACGGAGGTCTTGATTGGATAAAAATGGCGAAACTTGACTTAAAAACTTGGCGCGATCTTTGCGATTTTGACGCAGCGTCCAAGAGTTAACGGTGACGTCATGATGAATTTTGCTGAACAGTTGATCTACAGCCCCGGGTTCGAGTAAATCAAAAGCCTCTTTTGACACAGAGACAAGCCGTAACTTTGTTCCAGGGATTTCTTCGCCCTGGTCAAAGTTGTTTTTCAGATAATTTGCAATCGCTAGCTTGTGATTTGGTTTTGCAACGCGAGATGCCAGATCCATGAGTTTGTCTTCTTGCAGGTCCACAGTAAATTGCAGTGGTTCAATGCGTGAATCTGAGGATGACTTGCGAAGTCGGAGATCAATTTGGCGCTCAGGAATTTTAAGCACGTGATCTTTGACGGATAATGGAAGATTAAGTGAAGAATGAAATTCACTTAAATCATAGCTAAATTTAGGACGTTGAGTCTTTTCCGGTCTAACGGCAGCTTCTGCTGCAGTCGAGGAAAGCAGTGAAATTGACAGCAAGCCAAATAGAGGCATCAGTCCCATGAGATTTAGTTGTTTAACCGTGATGCTACGCATCATTCTCCTGCCATTTTAACGTTGTACGTTGTCTGAATCGGCTGAATTTTATGAAACTTTAGGATGGCACGGCTTCTAAGTGCGGTGGGTAAAAGTTGCCGATTCCTGGATGCCCTATGGTGGCTGCTATAATTAGTCTAGTACCCGTTTGTCTTTCCTTGGGGACGTCTAACAAGGTGCAAAAAACCAGAGGAGAACCGTTTCATGGCGATTTCTGTACATATAATTGACTCATCAAAGCCTAGCCTTGTTATGACCAGCGAGGTCTTTAAAGATAAAATTCCGGGATCTACGGTGAGTTTCTCTCTCACTGCTAAAGACGGAGTGGCTTACCTTATGGCAAAGGAGGGCAAAGGTTTGCCTGATGCTTTGGTTGTTGATTTCAATCTGCCCGATGCTGATGGTGTCACTCTTATCAAGGAGCTGAGAAAGTTCTACCGTGGTCCGATTTTTATGACAGCCCATCCTGACAAAATCGTGGATCAAGCTGTCCAAGAAGAATTGTTTCACTACCATGATGCGTGTTGTTGGATTCCGAAGCCTGTTCGTTTTGAGGTTTTGGAGAAGCGTATCGAGCAGTTTGTGGTCAATCGCCACCGTCTCGGTAAACGCTTTGATGTTGATTTTATGGCGCACCTTGTTGGAAAGGGTGAAGGCAGAGGAAAACGTGCACCGAAATTCAATGGTCGAGCTCTGAATATCAGTATGGGTGGTCTTTGTGTGGCCTTCAATCATCCTGCCAAACTGAAACGCGACGAGGAGTTTGTGGTGACTATGGGGGTTCCCTCTGGTGTTATTGAAGGATCCTCACCAATATCTGTACTTAAGCCACTATTGGCTGAGCAAAAAGCTGCTGCTGCAGCTGCAGCGAAGGCGCTTAAAGTGTCAGCAAAAAGTGCTGCTACAAAAGCGCCAGCAAAAGGAAAGATGACTCCAGCAGCAAAGGCTAAGCTCGAGGCTCAACAACGCAAAGAAGCCGACGATGCCGCTGAGAAACTTGCCACCAGCGTCCAGTTATCTCAGTCAGTGAGCAATCAGAAAATAGAAGAGTATAAGATCAGAGCCACAGTTGCATGGACAGCGGACGCCGGTAAGAAAATTGGTTTACAATTTGCAAAAGTTCCGGACGCTCAGCGCCGTCAAATTGAGAGCTTCCTGAAAGGTCTGTGTGCATGACCCATGGGTCTCAGCAACTTGAGAACGCCAGGGAAAGCATTTTTGAACTGATCGAATTTAGATTGGATCGAAATGTTAATGGCCAACTTATATCTGGTCGTTACGGAATCAATGTCGCAAAGGTGCGCGAAGTCGTTCGGATGCCGAAGATTAATCCGCTGACAAGTCGAATTGATGGCTTGGCTGGTGTTTTCGAACTACGGGGTGTGCCAATACCAGTCGTCCATTTGGCGAAGTTTTTTGGCGATGAGCAGGCAAGTATCTCGGAGCATCAAAAAGTACTAGTGGCAGAGTTTGGTGTTAAGCGAGCTGGTTTTGTCGTTGACTCAGCTCACAGAATTCGACGAGTGAGATGGTCTGACGTTCTTCCACCTGCTGCGGACGGTGGAAGCTACATCTCCTCCATGACATTGGTGGAAAATAACGAATTTTTGTTCATCTTGGACTTTGAAACCATGATTTCGGATTTGGAGTCCATGTCAAACAAGCGCACGCGACGCTCCGACAGGCTTAATTTTCAGGCGGATTCAATAGTCACATCTAAGTCAGCAGATTCTCAAGCGACGAATCGGTCCGGCGCACCACTTATTCTGCTAGTTGATGACTCGCCTATCATTCTTAAAAACACTATGGTCAGTCTGCAACGCCACGGCTACAATGTGGTGACTGCAAGTAATGGGCAAGAAGCGTATGATGCTCTGAAAGTTTACGCTATGAATAAAAATATTATGAATAATTTGGCTGCCATTGTGACGGATCTTGAGATGCCGAAAATGGACGGTTTTACATTAATAAAGAATATTCGTCAGATTGATGCGCTTGCGAATTTGCCGGTAATAATCCATTCGTCATTGTCGGGACAGTCAACAAAGACGACCGGCTCGTCGATGGGTGCAAACAGGTATGTAGTCAAAAATGACATCAAAAACCTCATTAATGTCCTAAACGAAACTCTCGGGTGGAAATCCAATGTCAGCATCGGTGCGTGACATGTTAGACGCGCAGGCGGGTCTTTCAACTCTCTTTGTGTCAGTCTTGTTGGCTCTGGCCTTTGCGGTGGGGCTAGGCGAGTTCTATTCATACATGGTCCAAGGATTACATGTTAAACCCTGGCAGGCTGGCTTACTGGCGCACATCGCCATCGGTATTTTAGTGTATCTGATTCGAAAGCCAGCTCGTGTGGGATTTCTTTTGCGCGGAACCCCTTTGGTAGCATGGCTTCCTGGGCCACTTATTTTGTTAGGCGCTTATGTATTGTCGCTGTGGGGTCGACAGCCAATGCAGGCTCCAGCCTACTCCCTTACCGGTTCATCAGAGGCAATTTATATCCTGGCGTCGTTAACACTGATCCCGTTAGCAGAGGAAATGGTGTTTCGAATGGGGCTCACGCCGTTTCTTTCGAGATTTGCCGGTGATCGTTGGGGGCCTTGGTATTCGGCTATGGTTTTTAGTGTTGCCCACACGCATCCGACATGGGACAGAGTTCTTGGTCTTAAAATTGGACTTCCAATTGGCCCTTTTATTTTGGCCATCTGTTGTGACATCATAGTGAGACGTTGGCGGAGAGTTTGGCCGGCGGCGTTGTTTCATTCTTGTTGTAACGCAACGGTTTACGTGTTTGCTTGGTTGAATCCATCTTGGGTGTCGAAACTTAACGGTTTGTATATGTAAGAGAGACTGTTAGACGGAAATATGAGTGCACTGACTGATAAAGAACTAGCTGAAGAACGAGCCAAGCAGATGGCCAAGGTCGTTTGTATTTGTAAGGGTATCAATCTCGGACGCGTGCTTGCTGGGATTGAGGGCTGTAAAACCGTTCAGGACGTCAATAAGAAGGTCGGCACTGGTACTGGTGGTTGTCAGGGACAGCGTTGTGGTCCGCGCATCAAAGCATTACTCGATAAAATCAATGCTTCAAAATAATTTCGGCGGCTTCTTTTAGAGTGGGTACGAGCGCAAAAGCCCGTTTGCTTTGTGTGTATTGTTTGCCGCCGTGAGTCACTTGAATGCCTTTCATATTGGCATTAAGAGCACAGTCGACGTCAGAGTCTTTATCGCCGACGAGCCAGCTTGCTTCCAAGTCTAGATTGAGTTGAGCTGCGGCATCGGTCAAAAGTTTAATGCCTGGCTTGCGGCAATCACATTCAATGGCAAATGGTTCAACGCTTCCCTTCGGGTGATGCGGGCAAATCATAATCGCATCGAATGAAAATCCTGGGATGTGAGACCTTATTTCTTGAATCAGTTTAGCGTTGAAGGCATGTACGTGTTCTAACGTGAACATGCCACGTGCAATTCCGGATTGGTTCGTGATCACCACAAGCTTAAACCCTGCGGCAGCCAAAAGTTTTAGTCCGTCAATCATTCCAGGGACCAGCTTGAGATCTGATGGTTTATAGGTATAGCCAAGGTCGACGTTCAAAACGCCGTCACGATCCAGAAACACGGCTCTGCTTGAATTTTTACTCATCACGGTTACTGAACTTGTTGGTAGACCCAAGTACGGTCTTTCTCAGCCGTGCAGTGGGGTGCAAGAAGTTTAAGAAGTTTGGTTTGGGCGTCTTTGATCATCTGGGGGCCTTCGCCAGCGCTAGTCAGAATCTCAACCTCTTTCAAAATTTCCTGAGCTTGCCAAAAAACTTCGATCGGTGCTTTGACCTCGATGGGCCCCGGGGCGTCGCCTTCACGCGGGAGCTCAAACTTTGTTGAGCTCAACGTGATCTGTTTGCCAATAATTAGGTATTTTTTGATCACAAAAAAGATCCAAAAAGCCCCTATCAGGATGCAAGGAGCCCGTGCAAATAGTTATTTCTTGGAAGTCTTCTTGGCTGGAGCCTTATCAGCAGATTTGGCAGCTGGCTTAGCGGCTGTCTTGGCTGCTGGTTTTGCAGCAGATTTCGGAGCAGCTTTTTTCTCGTCTCCCTTAGCAGGTTTCGCCGTGGCCTTAGTCTCAGCTTTTTTAGGTTCGGCCTTTTTAGGCGCAGCCTTTTTCGTCTCTTTTTCGTCCTTCTTGGGAGCTTTCGCTTCAACTTTTTCCTTGGGAGCGTCAGCAGCCTTAGCGGCAGGTTTGGCAACAGGGGCAGACTTCACTTCAGGTTTACCTGAGCCCGGAGTCGATTCAATTGTTTGAACCGTCTTGTAGATGCGAGCCCATAGAGATCCGTCTTTGCGAAGCCATGCCTCAAACAATTTGCGTGCTGGGCGATTAACTAGGGCTTCATCCATGAAGTAGCGAGCGAACTCACCTGCTGACTTGAGGTTTTTCAATGCGGCGACATGGTCTGCAAGAATTAATAATTCGCTACCGCGAGCACGAAGGACCATGGCGTCTTGAATTGGATAGATTTCTACTGGAAGCAAGCGTCACCTCATTGAGATCAAATCAGTAAGCAAAGTTAGTTTCTAATTGGCTGCTTACAAAGCTAGAGTGGCCTAAAAATAACCAGAAAATGGCAGAGACTGCAAGTCAAAGCTGCCGAAAAGCTGTGTCAAGAACTTGTTTTTGAGCGACATTGAGCCTCGTTGCCCATAAACATGCCCTCATTCTCAAGTTTGGCAACGGCGGCGTGCCGGGCGCGGAAGGTCGGGAATGGATAATTTTCGCGATTGGAATCAACCGGGCTATATCCAATAGATACCTTCATGAAAAATCCTTTAAATAGTTTTTCCATTTTCTCCCAAGATTCTTTCATGCTGGGATCAAACGTCACTCGCGAACAGTCGATGAGTAAGCTCCACTTGCTATGCCACTGCATGAGGTTATTCGTTAATTTGCTTTTAATGGCATCTAGTTTTTCCTTGGTGTCGATCACGACATCATCAGAAAAGCTCATCTCAATCACGTGTTGTGCAAAGTGATTTTGAAACTGAATACTGCCTCGAAAGTCGACAGGAGCCTTGGGGTCACGCATGCCTCGAACACCAGCTTCGCGTTGAGCGTCCTCAAAGGAGGTAACCATCTTAAAAGGAAGTTTGTCGTGACCCTTGGCAGGATCAAGCCCATAACCAACAATTGAACGTAAAAATAGCCCTTCGAAAAACTTGAGCATTCTTTTCAGAGCGTCTTGCGCCTCCGGCGTGTCAACGTAGATCAGATTGGTGCAGTCAATAATCAGTTTATAGGGTGAATGCCAAGACTTTAGCTCCTGCATCCATGTTGATCGCCATGTTTGTACGGCAGACGCAGACTCGAGGCGAAAGGTCTCTTCAAACGCCTGAAGCATAATTTTTTGTTGATAGTCGTGTTCAAACTTCAACTTCATGACGGATCTCTCGGTCGTTACATGGACTCAATAGTGGCGCGCAGCGCTGAAGCCGTACGCTCACCAAAGTATTTTCTGCCGTTGATAAAAATAGTCGGTGTTGAGTTAACTCCAATTTTGTCTGCAAGGCGGACATCGTCTTTGATCTTTTCGAGGATATCCTTGCTCGCGAGGCATTCACTCATCTCTTGGTCACTAAGTCCTGTCTGCTTGCCCCATTCTTTCAGCTTTTCTTTCGAGGCTCTTGACTGTTCCGACATGGCTAGTAAGTGGTAGTCCCAAAATTTGCCCTTATTGCCGGCGCAGCGTGCAAGTTTTGCAATATCACACGAGTATGGGTGCATGTCTTGCTGCATGCCGGAGTTACATTGATTGGACAAAGGAAAGTTTTTGAAGACCAGCAATGCCCGTGATCCAAGCTGGCGGGTCAGGTCCTCAAGCACCGGTGCGGTCTGTCCGCAGGCAGGGCACATGTAGTCGGCAAATTCGACGATGACAATTTTGGCGTCATCAGAGCCCTTGCGGAAGTCCTCGCCAAAGCCACTATAAGCATTTTTGTTGATAGGAATGTCGACGGCTGTCGGTGACAGATTGGATAAAACTTTGGGTCCATCGACTTTGCCTGGGGTGTCTTGCAGCTCTGGAGGTAACTGCTTTGCTGGTTTAAGAAAGGTAAATCCAGCCACGGCTAAAGCCAAGACAACCGCAGCAGTCGACAGACCGCTAACGATGGACTTTGGATTGAAGGCTAGCTTGCCCTGGCTATCTTTCCAGATTTTCCAAGCCACGCCTGCCTGCGCCAACGTCAATGTGTAAATAATGACACAGACGATACACACTTTGCCCAGTACGCCCAGGCTAATGCCGGCAAGTGCTAAGGACGTCAAAACCCCAATAGCTGATAATAGAAACCAAGCTGGTTCATGGTCTTTTTTTGATTTGTGTTGCAGATACACTGTGGCGGCAAGAACGATCATGGCCAAGAAATATCCAAGTCCCCACACACCAAGTGGAATATCAAGGAACTCGCTATATTTACTCGACGCAACAGCGTCACAATTTATGGCGCTATTGATATTACAACTTGCTTCCGTGTGCCCGTGAATCCGCAACTCAAGATGGTGTTTGATCGAGTAAATGGATGTGGCGATACCGGTTGCTGCAATTCCAATGGCGACGAGCCAGCTTTTATTGCGCGGTGATGTCTCAGCAGTTGTGTTGGGCATTCCCCTAGCCTCCCCGATGTTGAAAGCAGTGATAACATTGTCAGGTTAATTCCAAACTGCGGAAATTGCTAGTAAATTGAGCATTCGTCTGGCTTTAATTTCGCCTCCGATGAAAGCTTCTACTGGATCCATTGACCCAGTTTTGCGTTGACATTACAGGCCGAATTCCAGATAAACGCCTTCCACCCAATCGGGTTGTTTGGTGTCAATGGGGGTATAGCTCAGTTGGTAGAGCGCTTGCATGGCATGCAAGAGGTCAGCGGTTCGACTCCGCTTATCTCCACCAGATCCTTCCCAAGTTCCATTTAAGCTGACAGATTTACCTCAAGATCTTTGAATATTTATCGCACGTCTCTTGAGTCATCGGGCTGTAGCGCAGTTGGTAGCGCGCATCGTTCGGGACGATGAGGTCGTGGGTTCGACTCCCGCCAGCCCGACTCTTATTGAGAATAAGCAAACCAAAATCCTCATCATCTCGGTTTCCTGTTCGTTTTTATTTTCACCGTAATGTTGAGTAGGGTATTCGGGCTAGCCATTTCAAAATGCACAATGGCTCATGTTTACTCGGACTTCAGCCTAGTTTTTTGTTCAGTTTTTCAAAGCTGCCTTAAAGACTAATGACTCCCAGGAATCGTCGTACTGCCTATAGCGATAGGGTATCCAGATGTCCACCTTCGTGGGTGTTGCGGAGATCAACTTACCTCTCGAATCTGTGGATCGTGTTGCTGTCACTTGTTGCCGAAGGATTGCACCATCTGGCAAATTCTGGCGGGTTGCGCCCTTTATTGGCGATACGTGAAGGCGAAAGCCACCACTGTTTGAACTTCCGAAATATACGTGGATAAAAAGACGAGCGTAAGCGGAGTCACCAGAATCGGGAAACCCTACCTGCTCTTGGGTGGATAATTCGCGTTGTACGGTCGATTTGAATATCGAGGTTTAATATCTTGGATTGCAGCTCATTTGAAATCGGTACTACTTAATGTTAGCCTTCAGAATGTGTCTCTTTTTGCAATCGAAATTACCGGAGGTCGCTGGCATGTTTCACAGATCTTTTTTTGTGGCGTTCATTTGCATTACCGCATGCAAGACTACACCTGCGCCTCTTGCTGAGCTACATAGTGATCATATCGATGGGCCCGCTACCAAAGAACATTCTATTACGGATATTTCGGATGTTTATGCATTCTCCGCTTCTGAGATGCCAGGTGTCATCAACGTAATCGTCAATGTCCATCCACTTTCCAGACAACACAACCACTTCTCTGAAAAAGTGGATTATGAGATTGTGCTACGAAAATTAAAGGTAACCAGGGATGACGTAGGATTGAGGTTTGTGCACAGTGCTCAAAGCGAACGGAAGATCGTGTGTCGTTTTAAAACACCGGATGACCACAAACAGCATTCCATGAGTTGTGATTTCGGACGTCTGGGAACTTTCTCAAACATCATAAATGATTCCTCCGTCTCTCCATTAAAGTCTAAAACCCGCATTTATCATGGTCTACGGGCGGACCATTTTTTCTTCAACAGCGAGTTCGCAACTAGTCTGGCAGTGGATGGCAAGTTAATTCCGTCGAGTGGCACCAATACAATGGATAACACCAATATTCTGACAGTGATCTTACAGTTCAATATTCACGAACTCTTTGGAGAACCGGTCGGACTGACCGGCATTTCAGTTGGAAGCTATACGCACGAAGGTGGGCGAATTAAAAGGATCGATCGCCTCGGCCGCCCGGAAGTCACCAACGTTACCATGGTCAATCGTAAAAACGCTGTCGATCTCCGCGACGAATTCAATGTTCATTCAACGTTCGCAATTTTAGAGGGTGCACAACAGAAAAAATACACCACCAGGATTATTGAAAATTTAGATCACTATGATGCTGCTGATCAGATCCAAGATTGGAGCCTAACGGGTAAGAGGGAGTATGCCAGACTGATCGTAGATGACTTCCTTGTCCTGGACGCATCGAAAACTGGGAAGGCAAAATATTTTGACATTGAAAAGGAGCTTCTTGCTGGTCGGGAATCGCACGCTTTTGGAGGGCGCGGAATCGAGGACGATTTTATGGATACGCTGTTTTCCATTCTAGTTAATCGAAGTAAGAGACCAATTTCGGATAGAGTTGATCGACCGTACAAGCCTTCGCTTGCAAATTTTCCTTATCTTGCCGACCCGGATATTTCGTGGTCTGGATGGGCTAAGGCAAGACTCGCGCGCTGGTCAATAGGAGCGAAAGAAAATAAGTAATAGTGAATTACTTGGCAGATTTATCGGGAATCCATAGTGATGTATCAGTGAAGTTCCCGAACAGGACTTGTTATCTTATCTGAGTAGGTGAGTAGACAAAATGTTCGGGAGGTGCCGATATCATTTGTTTTAACCGCAAAACCTGCCAACCATCAGTATTCGTGAAGCTTAATGGGATTTATTTGTTTCCAAGTGGTTACATTTTAGATTGTGCATAAACTATCGCACATCGAAATATTCGTAAATCGGTAATTGATGTGCCAAGTGGGATCGCTAGAAGTTTACAAATAATCTAGGACCGGACCCAGAGAATTCAAATCCCACGTTGGTCCCAGCCTTGGAGTAAAAGAGCTTGTAGGTGCTATACCCGCTTACGGCGAATGCATTGGCCGAAAGAAATATAAATACATTTCTGGTGCTCTTAGAATCTCTCGGTGTCCGGGCGGCATTATACATATATATGCCACCAAGTAAGCCTGCGACCCAAGCATCCGACCGTATTTTGGCCCGTTTCATTTGCTTGCTATTATCCAATAGAACCTTCTTCAGCGAGTCGTTGGAAAGCTCCGAATGACGCATAGCACGATTCACGGCCGTCACGACACTTATTCCATAATACCGACGAATGCCTTCGCCAATCACAAGAATCCCAGCTGTTTGAGTACCTGCATAGGCCACTCCAGCAAGCACCCCACGGTCATCAAAATGGTACCCATAGAGCCCCACCATAGCAGCAGCCGCACCACTGGCTATCAATTCGAATGCCTTATTTCTATCATCGAGCTGTTCATGCTCCATCAACATTTCTTGATACCGATACTCGTCCAAATCGTCATTTTGGGCAGCTGCCAGAGCGGGACTCCGACAAATAAATGCTACTGAAAGCAGGTTAATAAACAACACCCGTCTCAGCTTAAATTTGTATTTTTGCATAAACATACGTCATCCGTTGGCGTTTTAGCTGAAGCTCATTGGGCTGCTTCTCGTCAGTATACTGGATCCCTGCCAGATAAAATGGCCCCTGAAAAGCAAAGCCAAAGCTCTCCATCACAGGCGATGCCGACACAAAAGCTCGCAGTCCTCCGAGGAAATATTGAGTGCCTAAACTCGTCTGATAAAGTTTGAGCTCTCCGTATAAGTCTTGGAAGGCAACATTGGACTCAATGCCTAGACTTCCCAAATTGAGACTAAAAATTTTTCCGAAGCTTGCATAACTGCGTCTTGAAAGAAAATCATTGAGATCAATTTTTCCAGCACTGTCACTGGTGCTGGCAGGATGACTCAATCGATCCATTCGCAATGCAATATCTGGTAGCCAATCATGATCATTTCGAATGACCAATCCAGCGTCTGTATCAAGACCCGAATAGTCCATTTGCAAACCAATCTTGGATGATTGATTTATGGAAATATTTATCAACTGATCTTCAACATTCAATATACTTCGGTCAAACCAATAGAGGGAACCACCGATATCGAACAAAAACGTCTTTCCAAAGGCTTCAGCTTGACCAAGGCGGGTCCCCGCATCTACGCGGACGATGGATTGTTCCATCGAGGTTAATGCAATCTCTGGTAATGCTGGATTATTGATGCGATAGGCAGCTATCACATGCGCTGGCGTGTAGCTGACCGAGAATTCTCCCACAATGGTTTCAATTCGGCCATACCCACTGACTGCTGAAAAATTTTTTTTGCTAAATAATTTTTCAATATCTAGCTTTGTCGGTCTTCTTGCTGCAGTTTTTTGGACTATTGCGAGACCTTCTTCGTCTGCCCTCACCCCAACTTCAACTTGCGCCATACGCTCTGAATTTTTGCTCAAATTTGCTGGATTACACCAATGGCCATCGACTCCTAATGCAATAATTTGGCAGCTTTGCTGAAGCTGAAACTTTGAAAAGGTTTCTCGATCACCATGAACATGACGCAACTCACCGGCACTTACCGTCGTGACAATCGCAAAAATAATTGCAGACAAAAAAAGATTGAGCGACGTGGGGATTTCTGAGGATCTTAGAACATTATTATTAAAGCTGTTCACAAACATTTTCCTTCAACTTGCGATCTGCGATTTCAGCAATGTTGAAAAGACCGGTATCTTCGAGGTAAGCCCGATGAAGTGACTCTATTGAACGAAGTGCTTTTTGCACATTTTGGAAAAATCGCCCATCATTTTCAGATCCAGCCGCACTCAATGACAACATTCCGGCTCTAAGATGCGCCAGAGTTAATGGCAGATTTGTTAGAAAGATACGGAGATCGAGGCCACAATACATTTTCATGCTGTAACTTGATTGCTCTTCACTTGTCGCAACACCCAAAAAACTATCTCTCATATAATTTGAGAACAGCAGAAACTGGATGACGGACTCATAAATTAAACCCATTCTGTAGCTTGAAGAATCGTGGGGAATCTCGCGTAAAACAACAATACCTTTGGCAACCTTGCTCCTCTCAGCCTCGCTTAGATAGGGCAAACTAAATAGAATACGAGTAGCCATTTCGGAGTCTAAAATTGTCACAAGGAGATTTTTTTCGAACCTCTTTATTTTCTCTCGCTCTTCTGACGTAGGCTCTCGACCAGAAACCCCGATCGGCTGAGTCGATTGAGAAACCTTACTCTCGATCTGATCATGCCGCACAACTGGTATTCTCGAAGCATTCGGGTCGAAAGCAATCAATGGCTCAAATGCGGCAAAAGCGTCGACTAAATTGAAACCCACCTTTCCAGCATAAGCACTAGCTAGACGAAGTCTCGCCAAACCATCTCCAGGATTTTCTTTGACCTGGCCCTCTAAAACAATAACGGCATCGCTATATCGACCACTATTGAGTAATTCGAGGGCCAACTGATCCTGACTTATGGGATCTTCCACGCGAGTACATGAGGCCGCCATGATCAATGAGCAAAAGAGTAGACGCTGTCTAAGTTTAACAGATTTTGTTTTTCTGATGTGCTGATTCATAGCGGCTCGAAAATTATGAAAGGATTTTGCAAAGCAGCAAAATCCCTTGCTTAGGTTAGTATTAAGGATCAAGCTCAGTTTACGGGATCGACTGCAGGCTGTAGAGCCTCCGGTGTGCTCGGCTCGGCTGGCTCCCACTTCCAGACTTTGGTGAGGACATCTGAATTTGAGTCAACTTGAACATCTATTCCAAATTTTTCCTGATCACTATCTACAAAGCTCAATTTTGCACCCGCAGTGAAATCACCGCTAGCAAACGTCCACACGGCAGTCATGAACTCAAATCGAAGACTCGAAGATGAATCAATCAGCAAATCTGTTGCCGATAGAGTCGCTCTTTCTTTGTTTATAACAAGCTGCAAAACTCCGCGGTTAACGTCAGCAGAGTCATCTGATCCAGCATGCACCAAATGAATCAGGCGTCTATACTCTGAAAAGGACACTTCAATTTTTTGAGAATCCGAGTGACCAATTCTTGAAAGATTGGCGATTTTAAATGTTGCAATAGCAACTCCAGGATCTCGCGCAGATTTCGAATAGACCTCTGCATAGACATCAAAACTTAGAAAATGTGGCTGCCCCTCTTTTACCTCCACAAAGCCGTTTGCCCCGACCTTAAGCTTTAAATCAGGGTCGCCCAGCGCCATAGTCTGCGCAGCATTCAACGTATACTTAAAATCATAAACCGCGCGACCTTCCGTGTTTCCAACAGGCGACGACGGGCTCGATGGGTCGTCAAATCGAGTGACTTCAGTTGCAGCGAGCGGGCTGATTTCCAATCTATCATCAGGAGATGGAGCGAAAAAGTTGGACCCATCCATGAAGCGCCTGTCGGCATTACGTTCACTTCTCTGGGATGCCAAAGAAACCGATGCTTTATACACTACACCGACGGCATTGAGTCCTTGAGTCATTGTTTTCAAAGAGGGCTCAAGACCATCGCGGATGAGCGACTTTGCTGCGTCGTCCTTAGTTTGACTAGGCACCTTCAATGGAGCATCCACCACGCGGCACCCATTGACGGAAATGGCGCTTAATAACATGACCGACAAACCAACTGTGCGCAAAAGCATCGAGAAGAAGCTCCCTCAAAAAGTACGTGTTCAAACCTGCATTTGTTTAAATACCCGACGCCTCACTGCCTATAATAGACTCCTGTTATGAGTCAATGCAATTTTCAATAATTTTATCATAAGATCATAAAAACCTCCCCCGTTACGCATTTAATCTAGCTAGACCGGCCGCCACTAGGACACTCAATAACAGTTAGATATGATTTTGGGCGCAGATAGCTGGCGAGGTGGTTTTTTGACCGAATCCGACGCGGGAGTGAGGATGGAAAATTGAAATTGGTCGGGTGGCACGAATTTTACTGGCAAATGACCTTCTCCCGGGTGACCAGTTTGAACAAGACATCATCTGTTTCACTTTTTTATTTGTCCGATAAACACAAAAGAAAACATTGGTTTCCGATCTCTTCTTAAACAGCCACGTAATTATGCCGATTGTTTGAGTTCGTCTATGAATGGAGGGCGTGTTGTCACTTAGCAGCAGCAACAAAAATTCTCGAATCGGCTTAGTGATCGTTGGCCTCACCGCTTTGATGTTGGGCTTTATTTTTTATGTTTATATTCGTGGCCGGATGGGCTTGTTAGATTTCGGTGAGCCGCAATATCTGAAAAAAGGAGTGGCATGGGGAAGCATTCCCACGCTTCTTCACGCTTTTGGACTGACATTTCTTGGGGCTAGCCTAGGTTTTAGCCCGAAAAAGTCTACTATAGTGATTCTATCGATTTGTGTTTCTTGGGAGTTAAGTCAAGCCATCCTTCCGTCGCTCGGAACTTTTGATGTGATCGACCTATGTAGTATTTTTTTTGGTTGTTTTTTAGCCTATCAAGGCACTGTGAATTTTTCATTAAAGCTAGGCAGTGAGCTGCCTGGAAAGCACCTTTTGATTTGCGCTCTTGCAGTGTTTACAAGTGTTGCGACATCTGAAAACAGAAATAATTCTCGTACGCCGCCGATGGATAAAGGCCTCTCCAGACCGCCGAGGCTACCTGATATTCCAATCTATATGAGCTATGAAAATTTGCGAAAATCGTACGCTGTAGAGACACCGCGACCTATGCAAAAAGTTGGAAAAGTGGCGTCTGATGGAAAGCTATTATTCGTTAGCGAAATAAATATGGGCGTACATGTTTTTGACAATTCAGATCCCTCTAAACCAATTCCAATTCATTTTATTAATGCACCAGGAAACACGGATGTGACGATCAAAGACGATGTTCTGCTTGCGGATAGCTTTGTTGATTTGCTTGCAATTCAAATTTCGGGGCAGACTAGCCCAATTTTGAAAAAACGTTTGGAGGGTGTTTTTGAGTGGGACCCGTATCAGGCTATTACTGACCCATCAGTTTTTTTTCAAAGCTCTGAGCTCGATTCGACGAGGGGTGTCATCATCGGTTTCGAAAAGAAAAATCTTTCAAATTTGTCGAACGGAGGAGCCAATGAGCCGTAAACAGCATATTGGAACTCTCTCAGTGATCATATATTTTTCAATGATCACTTTATCTTCCTGCGGAATAGATGTGCACCGACAAGGTCGTTCAAATGAGAGTCAAATTACCACACAGCACCTGAAATTGACGCCTTCTAGTATGCGCCAATCCAAATTGCGCGGACGGTTTTTGCTCGCCGGTGAAAGTATGATAGCCACGAGCGTCAGTAGCTTGACCATAATTGATGTGAAAAACCCTTTAGATCCAAAGTCGGTAAGGGAAATTTACATGGGCGAATTTGTAAATAATCTCTCCACAGATGGGAAGCATTTGATTGTGGGAGGAGATGATCGTTCCCTCATTTTCAATATAGGAGACCTGGCGCGCCCCATCCAAGTTGGTACGTTTAATCTATCAAGCTCTTGCAATTTTGCGGTCCCTGAAAACATGTCTTTTTTCACCTTTGTGCGTCACACCCGGGCAGAATGCCGAAACGTCAAGAATAAGCTGTCGATTCTTACAATTAAAGATCCTGCGAAGCCTACTGAGGCTTGGTCCATACAGACAGATGGATTGGGTGGGCTAAATACAGCAGAAACTAAGATGGTGGCATGTGACCGCGTCAACGGATTGAGCCTCTTCAATTTGGATAATCCCAATGAAGTTTCCTATGTTCAATTCTCCGACATGGATGCGTGTCGCGATATTTGGACAAAAGATAAGTTAATTGTTGTGTCCGGGTCAAAAGGTATTACTCAATTCAAACTGCAGAGTGA
>JBIIGV010000017.1:0-33637 GCA_044236265.1 Oligoflexales bacterium | reverse complement strand
TCTGAAGTTTTGCGGATCATGTCAAACTCCTTCGTCATCGTATTGCTCGCTGGATTTTTATTTGCAGCAGACTTGGTCGCGTGGCACACGTCATTTCTTTATACGTCCGTTGGGGTGAGTTCGATTATCGCAAATTTTTCTGCGGTTTTTGTACCCATTACCGGAATTGTTTTTTTTCGTGAAAGGTTAAGGACCAATGTCGTTTATGGTGGTCTTTTGGCTTTTGTTGGATTTATTGGGCTGACGTATCTTAAGTCAAAACAAGCGTCGACTGACGGCGCGCTGTCCCATCAAGAATTCATCGGCGAATTACTCGCCTTCTTGACGGCGTTTTTTTACACGGGCTACATTCTGGCTATCAAATCGTTGGCTACACGATATTCATCTCGAGTTCTGATGTTACTTGCATCTTCTATTAGTGCATTGATCCTGGGTGCTGTTACGGTCGTTAGCGGACCTTCGTTTATCCCCCAGGGAGCTTTAGGCTGGGTATGGGCTTTATGTCTGGGCTTGATTAGCCAGGTGTTTGGTCAGGGGCTGGTCGCCAGCTCACTGTCTGTGCTACCGGCAGGGCAATCAGCATTAATTTTATTGTGGGCACCCGTAAGCTCCGCCCTGTTTGGTTGGATCTTTCTTGGAGAAATCCTTAACTCTGGGCAGATCATCTCTATGATTGTGGCCGTATTCGGTATCGCTCTTGTTGTTCAAAAATAGCGTTTATTTTTGATTTTGAACGTACCGGTTGGCAATCATGTAGATCATATTGCACAGATCTTCTGTGTTTGTTCCGCGCTCCATGACAGACGCTGGAAGTTGTGGTCCAAGCAACACGGGTCCAATTCCTGTGCTACCCGAGATCGCCGAGAACAGCTTATAAGCAATGTTTGCGCTGGTTAGATCCGGGAAAATCAAAACGTTTGCCTGTCCTTTGAGTTGGCAGAAAGGAAAGTCCCGCTCCTGAAGTTTTTCGTTCAGTGCCACGTCCGCCTGAATCTCTCCATCAAAAATAAAGTCGACGTTACGCTCATGAAGAATTTTGACGGCATCGGCAACGCGCTGACTTTTCTCGTGGCGATTGCTACCAAAGCTTGAAAAGCTTAGCATCGCGACTCGAATCGTGGCATCGGTATACTGTTTCGCAAAGTTAGCAGTATTGAATGCAATATCAGCCAATTCTTCTGCTGATGGCTCCACACAGACTGTGCAGTCTGACAGAAAGTACATTCTTTTATTCCAAGAAAACATGTAAAGACCGTTCATGATACGGCCTGGTTTTGTCCGAATAACTTCCATAATGGGCACAAGGCCGTTTACGTAGGGCTCAACGACACCGCCAATGAGTCCCTCGACAGCCCCGCTGCGAAGAAGCATACAGCCAAAGTAGTTGTTATTTCTCAGCATTTGCTGCGCTGCGGAACGAGTGACGCCTTTGCGTTGTCTCATAGAGTAAATTTCATCAGAAAATGTATTGAGACGATCATCGCTATGAGGGTCGATGATCGTCGCCTTTTTGGCAAAATCGTGGATACCGAGAGTTTCGGCCTTTGCGACAATTTCATCAGGGTTACCCAGCAGCACTGGCGTGACGTCGCCCTCGTAGTCCATCTGAGCTGCCGCTTTGATCACGCGGTCATCGTGCCCATGGATCAGAACGATGCGCGGTTTCTTTCCTGATTTTCGCGACCAGCTTGCAATGTTGTTGCGCATCTTACGGATAAGTCGCTTAGTTGGTCCGAGGATTCGTTCAATATGCTGCGTGTATTGGTCAATGTTGACTTCTTTGCGCGCCACACCCGATTTCATGGCTGCCTCAGCCACAGCGGGAGCTACATAGAGCAAAACGCGCGGATCCATAGGTTTTGGAATCAAGTAGTCTTTTCCAAAGCGGTACCCCTCGGCCGTGTTGTATGCGCGTAAGACCTGCTCGGGAACGTCCTCTTTGGCGAGCTGCGCGATCGCACGCACGGCGGCCATCTTCATTTCCTCGTTAATGGTCGTCGCCTGAACGTCTAAGGCCCCACGGAAGATGAATGGGAAGCCCAAGACATTGTTAACTTGATTCGGAAAATCGCTGCGACCAGTCGCCATGATGCAGTCAGGCCGCGCTTTCAGGGCATCATCTGGAAGAATTTCGGGATCAGGATTTGCTAATGCAAAAATAATGGGATTCGGTGCCATAGGCATAATCATCGAAGGCTTTAAAACACCGGCGGCGGAAACACCAACGAAAGCGTCAGCTCCTTTTAGCGCCTCGTCAAGGGTGCGGAGGTTTGTCTCTAAAGCAAATTTTTCTTTATATTTGTTCATCCCATCTCTGCGACCTGCGTAAATAACGCCTTTACTGTCGCACATGATGAGGTTTTCCCTGCGGACGCCCAAGGAGAGAAACAAATTAGCGCAAGCCACTGCGGCAGCACCGCCGCCGCTGAATACGACTTTGACGTCGCTAATTTTTCGCCCCGTGATTTCCAGCGCATTCAAAAATGCTGCACCAGCAATAATTGATGTACCGTGCTGGTCGTCATGGAAGACGGGGATCTTCATGCGCTTGCGAAGCTCTTCTTCGATGTAGAAGCACTCGGGAGCCTTGATGTCTTCGAGGTTGATGCCACCGAAGGTCGGCTCTAAAGCTTGCACTGCTGTAATGAATGCATCGGGATCTTTGGCATTAACTTCGATATCAAAGACGTCAATATCGGCAAATTTTTTAAATAAAACAGCTTTACCTTCCATGACAGGTTTTGATGCCTCTGGGCCGATATCGCCGAGACCAAGGACTGCTGTTCCGTTGGAAATAACGCCAACCAAGTTTGCACGGCCTGTGTACTCGAACGAGAGCGCCGCGTTTTTTGCGATTTCGCGGCAAGGGCCTGCAACTCCTGGTGAGTAAGCAATAGCCAAATCCTTTTGGCTTGAGACAGGTTTGGAAAGGCCTGTGAAGATTTTTCCGCGAGGTTCCCGCGCGTGGTATTCAAGTGCGAGTTTTTCATAGTCAGTGCTCACGGGTCACCTCAGCAATATCAATAATCATCAATGGGAGTCTTAAGAGGATTGATTTTATTGCAAAAGACCGCCTTGGGCAAGCTGGGCCGCCCTATAAAGCTATAGGATCTAACGTACGGTATTTATTTTGACTTACATCCCCTGCAAAGGCATTCTACAACGATAGGTTGAGTATAAATAAAGCAGCCATGGCAATGGCTTGGAAGGTGCCTTTGACTTCAGGGTCAGCAGATAAAGCAAAGTCTTTTGGAAACGTGTTAGTTACCGGCGGAGCCGGCTACATCGGCGCAACCGTTTGCTCAGCATTATTGGATGCTGGTTGGACGCCGATCATTCTCGATAATCTTTGTCAGGGTCGTAAAGAATTCACTGAAGGTCGTATATTTTACCAAGGCGACATCGCCGACAGATCTCTTTTAAAAAACATAATTCAAAAACATGGACCATTGTTTGGAGCGATTCACTGTGCAGCGCTTATTGTAGTGCCTGAAAGCGTCACATCTCCAGAAGAGTATTATCGTGAAAATGTATCAAAATCCGTAGATTTGTTTGCAGGTCTACGTGACGTTGGGTGCCAAAGGATTGTCTTTAGTTCGTCAGCGGCAATCTATGATGTCGTAGATGGTTTTATGGTGACAGAAACATCTCCGCTAAAGCCTTCCAGTCCATATGCGCGCACAAAGTTTATGATGGAGATGGTGCTTCGTGATTTTTGCGAAGCTTACGGCATGAGGGGTATTGCCTTGCGGTACTTCAATCCGATTGGTGCGGATCCGAAGATGAGAACTGGTGCCTATGTGAAGTCACCAACCCATGTCTTGGGGCGTATGGTAAGCGTATCGTTAGGCAAGGAACCGACTTTCGAAATTACGGGGACTAATTGGCCGACTCGGGACGGGAGTGGTATCAGGGATTATATTCATGTCTGGGATTTGGCGCGCGCCCACGTAAAGGCCATTGAGAATTTTGATCAGGCCTTTTCCAAAAACTCAGATCAGTCATCCAAAAAAGACTCTTATATGGTCATGAACCTTGGCACCGGACGCGGCGTGACCGTGCGAGAGTTGGTGAGTGCATTTGAAAAAGTGAATGGTCGTCCGATCAACAAGAAAGAAGCTGGGCCAAGACCTGGAGACGTGGCAGGAAGTTTTGCTAGCTGTGCGCTCGCAGCGAGCCATATTGGTTGGAGCTCTGAACTGTCCATTGAACAGGGAATAAGTGATGCCCTAAATTGGGCAAAAACTTGGGATGACCGACGCCAGGGCTAAAATCCTTGAGCGGCATAGATTTTCGACTGAGGTTTTAATTTGAATTTGAGAGTAATCCATGACCAGCTAGTCCGACTGATCCAGAGGTTTGGGTCGGAGGCGCGCGAACACCGTCAGGTTTACCGGCGACTAAATCAGCTTCTTCCTGATCGCTGGAAGACATTGGCGGCAGATCATCGTGCCCGTGGATTAGGTCCGGCGGAATCAGCTCGTGCGGCATTTGCCTCTGATGACTTTAGAAACTATGTTGAAGAAGTTGTTCAATTTGGAGCTTCAAGTCTTGAAGCCAGAATTCAATATGAAACACATATGATGTTGATTGATGCACGAAGAACGCTGCGTGCGTTTAGCAAACGATAAGGGAACTAATAATGAAAATCAAAGCGGCTGTTGCTTGGGGTCCAGGCCAACCTCTTAAAATCGAGGAGGTCGAGCTTGCTCCGCCAAAGGCGGGCGAAGTTCTCGTGAAAATGGTGGCGACTGGCGTTTGTCACACTGACGCCTTTACTCTCTCTGGCGAGGATCCAGAGGGACTTTTCCCGGTGATTCTTGGTCACGAGGGAGGAGGAATTGTCCATGATGTGGGTGAGGGGGTCACGACTTTGAAAAAAGGTGATCACGTCATTCCTCTTTATACCCCTGAGTGCCGAGAATGTAAGTTTTGCCGCTCTGGAAAAACAAATCTTTGTGTGAAAATCAGGGCTACACAGGGCAAAGGTCTTATGCCAGATGGAACGTCCCGCTTTTCCAAGGATGGAAAACCAATTTTTCACTATATGGGATGCTCAACCTTTGCCGAGTACACGGTTGTTCCGGAAATTGCACTTGCAAAGGTCAATCCTAAGGCTCCATTGGACAAAGTCTGTTTGCTTGGTTGCGGCGTTACAACTGGAATCGGTGCGGTGCTTAATACAGCTAAGGTCGAAAAAGGTTCCACAGTCGCAGTCTTTGGTTTAGGAGGCATCGGGCTCTCCGTGATTCAGGGGGCAAAAATGGCTGGGGCATCCCGCATTATTGCAATTGATATCAATGACGCTAAGTGGGAGATGGCTAAAAAATTTGGCGCAACCGACTTTGTTAATCCGAACAAGCAATCCAAGCCAATCCAACAGGTAATCGTTGAAATGACCGAGTGGGGCGTTGACTACTCATTTGAGTGCGTCGGCAGTGTTCAACTGATGCGAGCAGCCCTTGAATGTGCTCATCGTGGATGGGGACAGTCAATTATCATTGGTGTTGCTGGAGCTGGTCAGGAAATTTCAACCAGACCCTTCCAGTTGGTCACAGGTCGTGTTTGGAAAGGATCGGCGTTCGGCGGTGTAAAGGGTCGAACTGAGCTGCCTAAGTATGTTGATCAATATATGTCGGGTGAGATCAATATTGACGATATGGTTACGTTTACCATGCCACTAAATGACATCAATAAAGCCTTTGACTACATGCATGAAGGCAAAAGTATCCGGTCTGTGATTGTTTTCTAAAATTAGCGAGAGTGAGTGCATGGCGTCTTTTGTGGTTTTGAAAGAGCATCGTTGCTTCGATGGATGGGTTCGATTTGCCGAACACGACTCTCATCAAACTAAAACAAAGATGAAGTTTTCGTATTTCATCCCAGACTGTGAAATCCGCGGCGCCATCATTTGGCTGTCTGGTCTTACCTGTACCGACGAAAACTTTATGACGAAAGCTGGGGCGCAAAGCTTTTTATCCAGAGCGGGGGCAATCGTGATTTGTCCCGACACCTCTCCACGAGGGCTTGGTTTACCCGGAGAGCATGATCATTGGGACTTTGGAGCTGGCGCAGGATTTTACGTTGATGCTGTCACAGCTGGGTATTCTGACCACTACCGCATGTACAGTTATGTTGCCAAAGAACTTTATGATTTGGTCGTAAATGAATTTTCAGTGGCCGAAAACATTTCCATCATGGGCCACTCGATGGGAGGGCATGGAGCTCTTGTGGTGGGACTTCGTGAGGCGGCAAAATTTAAATCGATTTCGGCTTTTGCTCCGATTGTGAATCCCCTGAGTTGCCCTTGGGGTGAGAAGGCATTTAATGGATACTTTGGATCCGAGGCTGGGAGTTTGGGTCGTCAATATGATGCTTGTGAGCTGATAAGATCAGGACATTGCCATCAACAGCCACTACTTATCGATCAGGGTGTCTCGGATCAGTTTCTCGAATCTCAATTACGCCCCGAGAGATTGGTTCTGGCTGCGCAAGGAACAAAGCAAAAGGTGATTTTAAATTTGAGGCAAGGCTATGATCATAGCTATTACTTCATCGCCTCATTTGTTGAAGAGCACATCAAATTTCACTCGTCGCACTGGACTCGCTAAGTCGATTGCCCGCGTCAAAAAAATCACATGCCAAATTTTAGACTACTGATTAGTGCTTGCTGATCTACGTAAAAAATAAGGCCAGACCTTAGCGCACGCTAAAAACATTGCAACGATAACTGGGCCAAGTAATACGCCCAAAAGACCGAAGAATTCGACTCCGCCAAGAATTGCTACCAAGCTGATCAGCGGGTGCATATCGCTTCCGCCTTTAAGCACGAGCGGTCTGATAAAATTATCGATTAATCCAGTTATGACGCTTGCCACTAAAATAATTACCAACGACCACCAAGCCTTCTGAATAATGGCCCAAATGGCAGCAAGCAGGAAAACTGGTGCTGACCCTAAAACAGGAATCCAGGCAAATACGAATGTGGCACCGGTAGCCAATGCAGCCCCGGGTATTCCAAGCATTAAGAATGTCAGAACAACAACTGCCGCCTGCGCTAGGGCAGCCGCTAGACTTGCCATCAAAGTAGACCGCGTGGCATCTCTGAAAGACTTGGCTATTTCACTTTGAATACTCTCGGACATCGGGAGAATTTTCTTAAGCCAACCCAAAAAGCTCGGGCCATCAACTAGGAAGAAATAGCAACTTAAAATTCCCATGACCAGTTGCAGAATTAGTGCCGGAGTATCACCAGCAATCCGTATGACCGTACTGCTGGTCCAATCAAGGAGCATTTTGATGGCTAAAATGGCGTTATCTTCAAGATCTAAGCCCTCAAACCATGGGAGATATGTGCGAGCAGTTCCCTCTAAAGTGACTTGCCAGTGGGACCACCAATCCCGAAACAGAGCGTGCGATGCTTCACTGGAGAGGTAATTTGTAAACGTGGTAGCGTCTCGCAGGGCGACTCCAGCCAAAACGAGCATGGGGACAATAACCAATACGGCCATGGAAAGCGTTGCAACCGCAGCAGCGACATAACGGGGCATCCGTCTTAACAAAATTCGAAACCATGGATTAAGAATCAAAGCCATCATTCCGCCAGCAATAAGCGCGACGATAAATGGTCTTGCGATTAAAACAATCATGAACAAGAAAAAGGCCGTAACGGCCATAAAGATCCAAAGTCCAATTCGAGGGTCGACTTTTTCGCGCGACATCAAATGTCTCCATCAATTTGTTGAGGCTGAGTCAACTTCCTGCCAGGACGCTTTAACGATCTGATTAAGTTCCTGCTGTAGATTGTGTTCAGCGGGGCCGAGTGCTGTGACGCAGAGGCCTTCAAGAGTGAACAGATTCAAAGCGGTCTCTTTTAAGTTCTCAGACGTCAACGCAGAGTATCGTTTTGCCCAAACAGAAAGTTTTGCTTCAGTACTTGAAATTTTAGCCCAGCTTCCGCGCCAAGCCAATGCTGCCGGCTCAGAGGTCGTTATATCAAGATCGACAAGTGCCCGGTGCTGATGGCGCAGAAGCTCCTGACTGGGGATCTGTGTTTTAGTTAGAGATTTGACTACGGAGAACACTTCTTTAAAAAACGGTCGGATATTCTCGCCTAGCACACTGGCGCTGATGTTAAATAGGCCGCTGCCGTCGTATTGATGGACATCCGAGCTAATGTCGTAAACTAGTCCCAATTCCTCTCTGATGCGTTTAGTTAGCCGGCTACTAAATCCGTCTGACAATACCCGCGATAACATTTCGTAAGCGGCGGTATTGCTGCTTCCGGTACCGTCACAAACAAAGCTAATTTGAATCTGATATTCGTTGTCGCTATTTTCCACCCAAAAAGCACAAGGTCCTTTGAAGCCAGTTTTTTGTGTTGGAGGCTGCTTCACATGTTTTTGAGGTTTCCAGCCTCCAAAGTTCTTGTGCAGTAAATTTTGGATGGTCTCATAATTGCCACCAACGCAACAGATCACGGCGTTATTAGGTGCGTACCAACGATTAAACCAATCACGTAAATTTTCGGACGCAATCTTTCCCAAGGTTTCCGGTGTGCCAATGATTGGCATGGCCATAGAGGTGTTAGGCCAAATTTTAGTGGCAATATGAAAATCTGGATCAGTGCTGATTCCATTTTCATTTAGTTCGCCTTCAAGCTCTCTGAGCACGATACGGCGCTCTGTGTCTAGGTCAGAGAGGGCAGGTCTAAGGATAAAGTCGGCAAAAAGCTCAATGGCTTCATCCATGCGGGCAGTGGTGCCGTTGACGTAGAACTCCGTATACTCATGTCCTGTGGCAGCATTCCACTCCCCTCCGAGACTCTCGAATGCTGCACTAAGGTCAGAGAAAGATGGGTACTTTGATGAACCACGAAATAGCATGTGCTCAAGTAGGTGGCTGATACCAGAAAGTTCTGCAGGCTCGTGGCGGCTGCCTGTGCCGATGAGAAGGGTCATCTGAAAGCGGGGATCGTCCTTTGGCAGGGGTATGTGTAGGCAGCGTAGACCATTGCCCATGACCCACTCGTTCCAGTGAGTCTCTGTTTTTTCGAGGTGAGTTAATTGCAGTTGCGCCTGTTGTTGCTGCAGCAATGTTTCGTCTCCGGGTACTAATCTCAAGAAAAGCGCATCAGTAATCGGCGCGCAAGAACTTCCATGTCAGTCCGAGCTGGTGATGGAGGGAAAAAGTGTAGGGCAGTTAATGCTCGCTCTGTCCACTGCTCCGCAAGCTCAAGAGTTTTGCCAGCTGTGTCATAGCGATTAACGAGATCCAGAACTTTCAACATCGAGGCTGGGGATATCTCTTCAGAGTGGATCAATGATTCGACCTGAGCCCACTCACTTTCCGTCGCGAGCGATCGAAGGAGAATAATTGGCAGAGTCACCTTACCCTCTGGTAAATCAGAGAGGGTTTTTTTGCCAAAAATTGTCTCTGAACCAGCGTAGTCTAAAGCATCATCTAAAAGCTGAAATGCATAACCCACGCATCGACCGAATTCCGCAAGAGCGTCCCGTATTTCTTGGGTTTTGTCTCCAAGTACTGCTGGAGCTCGACAAGCGGCAGCCAGAAGAACGGCCGTCTTGTGCTCAATAATTCTGAAATAGGCGTCCTCAGGCATCACGGGGTTGTAGAGGTGCTCTAACTGCAGCAGTTCACCATCACTCATGAGCCGGATGGCCTTGGCAAACATCGACACTATTTCCAGGCTTCCTGTCTCTGCCATGAGTTCACTGGCACGAGCATAGATTAAATCACCGACCAACACAGCAGACTCATCTCCCCAGATTGAGTTGGGAGTTGGTTTGCCTCGGCGAAGGGTGCTGTTATCAATGACATCGTCATGAAGAAGGCTTGCGGTATGAACATATTCACACACAGCTGCGATGGGCATCAGGTGTGGTCCCTTGTACTCTACGAGTCGACTGGCAAAAAAATACAGTGCCGGCCGGATTCTTTTTCCGCTACCAGCAAAGACATAATCAATAATGTGTTTACTAGACGCGGTGTTGGCTTTTAGAAGGTCTTTAAGTTCTGGTGCCAGTTTTACCAAACTTGACGAAACGGGAACCAATGCCTCGTCGATGAGTTTTTTGGGTTCCAGGTTTGCCAGATCAAAGCCGAGAGCTGGATAATCCAACCCTAGGGTCTTGGAGCTCTGACATTGTGTCGTCGTATGTTCGTTCACTGTAGACGGCTCTCCTGGACAGGATTTCATCAAGGTCCGGGTTATAACTCGAAGTCCTAATCCAAGGGAATCATTAAATCATCCGGGCATCAGCCTCTGATTAAAAAAGTTGCAATTTAGCACTGCCTTTGGTAAAACCCCGCTCCATTTCCATATTCAGGGGGCCCCATGACCGCTCGTTTATCAGAAGACGCCGTCATTCATTCATTAGACACTGGGTGGCAGTCTCTGGTCTGGAAGAGCCATTTTCCCATGAAATCAGGTGGTTTACTGCCTGCAGTAAACTTTAAAGCCATCCTTGATGCTAAAGATCCAGTGGCCGCGGCCCAGGCTGTGCCTCGTGGAGACATGTATCTAGCTTTGGTTTCTGAAGGACCTGAGGATGCGCTTGAGGTTCTACCGCTTCTTTCCAGTGAGCAGTTTGTTGCGATCATTGATCATGAAGCTTGGCAGGATGGACGTTTATCAGTGTACCAGGCTATCCGCTGGCTTGATCTCTATAAAAACTTAGGTCCAGAACAATTGTACCGACGATTTAGGGAGCTCGATGAAGAGTACCAAGTTGCTCTGCTAAACCCTTTCATTGAAATGGTGGATGAGGAAGCCTTTGAAACCTTGGCCCAAGAGGAACAAGACAAATTTACGGCTATGCCCTGCAATACCCTGTGGTGGCGAGTAAAAGATGGCGATGAAAAGGTTCAAGAATTTGTACACAGCATGATTAGTGCTTCAATCGGTGAAGATGCAGCATACGTATACTCGTTGTTAGGGATGGCCGCCATGTTGCCTCCTAACGAACAAGAAGCCCTTATTAAGCAGTTCCGCGATGCGAGACTTGAAGAGGATGGCTTTGTCACGAAGGAAGAGAGCTTGAGCCTTTTCAGTCGTTATGATGGAGAGCCTTTATACAGGCGATGGGCGTCTAACGCGGACCAAGATCAAAATAAAATGGTTTCCACGTCGGACTCCTCTGCATTGTTCCTTGATTTAGTTTTGGCCGCAGCCTCGACCTCTGGTCAGGTTGATACGGTGGCATTGGAAAATCTACAGCGAAGCTTTGCTTACCTTGCAAACTCAGTTTCTTCTGCGTGCAATGTGGCTCCTGATGACGTCAATGGATTGTCTAGTTTGCTTCAGCAAGTTAGATTTTTGGTGAGCTATGGTCTTGAAGTTTTAGCTGACGGGGATACGGCCAAGGGTGTTGAGATCTTGTTCTCGGAATATCCAAAAACTATTTTCCAATTTGCTCTTTCCACTGTCGATGCAATCAGGTCAGAGGCGATTAGTCGTCTGCAAGCAGTTAATCATCAGACGGCTCAGAGGCTTGATTTGTTGTGGAAGTCTGGAAAATATGGTGCTGCATTGTGGCTCATAGATCGTGAGTTTTTGGATGTTCTCGGCTTCGAAGCGTGCGAGATGGTTAAAGGCCTGTTTAATCGCTTCCCCATGGTCCAAGATGAGATCATTGAGATTGACCATATCAAGCGAGCGAGATTTAGACCGATTGCAACGCGCCAAGACTTTTCAACTCTTTTAACTGGTGTGAGAAAGATTATGGGTGTTGCTGGTAATGAGGTGTTGCAATGAATATGACAGTTGATCATGCAAAAGTTATGGGTTCAGAACAAAAGAAAACTTTGGCTGAAATGCTGGAGCGTAAATATGGGAGCTGGTTGGGCAAACGATATTTTGAAGTCGAAGGTCATCTCGATGGGCCAGCATTATATTTGAAAGTGACACTAAAGACAGCCGACCGTTCGTTTGTTTACCCTATTGAAGCGCGCATGCTTTATGCTGATCAGGATATGAAAATGGATCAGGCCAGAGATTTCCTCTTGGATTTCATTGATGCGTACCTTCAAGAGTATTTGTCTGGTGGTGAAGAAACCTATTTGACCATCGATTGGTCCAGCTACGAGTGTGATGGTATTGAGCTTCAAATGCGTGGCCAAATTTTGAACGAAAAGCTCGAAGAATTAGCAGACCAGTGGATGAATGGTTCATCGACTCTTAACTAACTTAGCTAATCTTTGGTCTCAGATATGAAAAAGCCTGCGCGTTTTCGCGCAGGCTTTCATTTTTTAGAATTAAGCGGCGTTGGTTGCGGAAGCAACAACATCGGCTCCCGTGTGGACTCGCACCTGGTTTCTACCGTTTTGCTTGGACTGGTAGAGCGCAGCATCCGCCCGCGCAATAGCATCCTTACCGTGCTCTTGTCCTACAATCAGCTGAGCCACGCCAAGAGACATGGTCACAGGAATGATCGTTCCCTGAAAATCAAAAACCTGAGACTCGATCGCTTGGCGAACCTTCTCAGCAGCAATACGGGCTCCCGTATGATCACTAGCTGGAAGAATAACTAAAAATTCTTCTCCGCCATATCTGCAGACAATATCCGTTTTGCGGAAGGTCTTTTGGAAAATGCTGGCGACTGTTTTTATGACGAAGTCCCCAGCAGGGTGACCGTATTTATCGTTGATCTTTTTGAAGTGGTCAATATCGCCCATGATCACTGAGAGATTGCGATGGTCATTACCAACCGGCAGACCGACGATGCGCTTTTCTTCCACGTTCATGTACTCTTCAAAGTGAGCGCGATTAAATAGCCCCGTCAGTGGGTCGGTGATCGACTTTGAAGCCTTGTCTTTATATTTTCCTTGGAGCTGCGTCTCGGCCGTTACATCGCGAAGCAGTATGAATGCGCCAATGACTTGGCCGTCCAAAAGGAACGGAAAATATCCGATGGTTAGATTCAAGTCCGTCCCTTGATTTGTTGTACCAATCAAGTCGTCAATTCTGGTCGGAACTGCATTTTGTAAAATTTCCGCCGCCGTAATTGGCTTTTCCATGATGGACAGCGATAAAGCGCTGTTGAAAGAATCAATTTTCAAAAGCTGCTTTGAGGTGATTCCAGTGACCAGTGCGGCAGCTGGATTTGACTTCAAGATTTTTCCCTGAGCATTCACAACAAGGTACGCATCAAGCATCGCCTTGCAAAACTGCTCAAATGGCTTGAATGCCTCTAAGACTTGTTCATTTGTCGCCGTCATCTCTGCTCCCAACATCCTTATTAAGCTTCAACCCAGGCAAAAAACTCTTCTTCCAATTCATCCATCTCCGTCGGCTTTCCGCACTTTGCGCAATTAACCTGACCACCGCCATCACTGGCAGCCGCCGGGAGATTCTGTCCCTTCACAAAAAGATGCTGTTGCTGATTTCCACAGCTTGGACATGTGTAGCTTGCATAGACAGATTGAACCTGAGCCTTGCCGCGAAAGTTTGGAATCATGTTGATCTGGCTAACGATGTCTGGGGTGCACTCTTCAAAAACGAGTGTACGGCCTTTTTCTAATTCGCGCATAAAGGTAATCCATGCGCGTACGCCACAAGAATTCACAGACTCGACTTGCTTGAAGTTGATGATGACATTCTTTCCGAGAGCTTGAACAAGCTTGGGAAGATGCACTTCAGCATCCTCATTTATTGGCCCAAAAAGGCTTAACTTCTCCCAGTCACCGTTACGGGCAATTTGGCTTGTAATACTCATGAAACTCTCCGTCTTCGTACCTGAAACCGACCGTGATGATGCAATCATCTCCGTAAGGGGGTATCGGAAGAACGAATTTATCCTTAAATGCGAAAGCCCGATGACAAAAGTTGTATCGGGCTCAGGCATATGCTTTTACTGAGGTTTTTAGCTTTTTTGGCTCTTGGTTTAAGGTTGAGCAGTTTCAATGAGGTACGGGTAACCCTTTGTATATTTAACCAGTTTTTCGAAGGCCTGGGCTTTGGCTTCTTGGGTCATCCTGCTTTTTTCTACAGCCGAGTCTAACTGAGCTATGTAGGCGTCGGTGATTTCGGTCATGTCGTAGTTGCGGCTTACGAGAAGCTCATCGATCGGATCACCTTGTGTGATTTTTGTGATTTCCCACTCACCATCTGTATTGACGTGCACCTCGACCTCGTGAATTGCGCCGAAGAGGTTGTGCTCATTTGCAAGAGACTCCTGATAAGCACCGACAAGGAAGAACCCAATGTAGTACGGAGAGTCGCTTGGTGGATGAAGTTCTAGCACCGTCTTGGTATCCGCACGATCGATGAACGTCGTTAGACATCCGTCAGAGTCGCACGTGATATCAACGATTGTTGCTTTGAGGTTTGGCTTTTCATCGTGTCGCGATAGCGGCATCACCGGGAAAAGCTGATTGATTGACCAAGAATCTGGGATGGACTGGAAAATGGAGAAGTTTGCTAGATACTTCGAAACCATCACCTTCTGGAGATTTTCAAACTCTTCTTGAGTGTGGCGCTCGAAGCTCGAAAAGTATAAGGCTTTACGGCAAATTCGGTGAAATAATTCTTCTGCAACCGCGCGATCTTTCAGCTGCAAGTAGCCAAGGTTGAAAAGCGTAAACAGCTCTTCCTGATAAACGATGGAGTCGTGGTAGTACTCGACGTAGTTCTTGCGATTCATGTTGTTTACGATGTAGCGCAACTCATTAAGAGCTTTGTGAGCACTCTGATCAATATGCTCCAAGTCCAGAATGTCATCGGCATCCATGTTGACGTCTGCACCTTGAACTTCACGAATGTTTGTCACGACAACGCTATGGTATGCAGCGATAACACGGCCTGACTCTGTGACGATAGTTGGGTGAGGGACGCCTTCATTGTCACAGACTTCCATGAGTACGTAGACAGCGTCGTTGGCGAATTCTTGTAAGCTATAGTTGGCTGAAGACTCAAAGCTTGTCTTACTGCCGTCGTAGTCTACGCCTACGCCGCCACCAATATTTAAGTAATTCGGTTTAAAGCCTGATTTGATAACTTTTGAATAAACGCGCGCAGCCTCTTTCAAGGCGCCTTTGAATCTCTTGATTTCGGTGATCTGACTGCCGATGTGGAAGTGCAGCATGGCGAGTTTTTCAGTCAAATTTGCCTTTTCAAGCATCTGAAGTGCGTGGATCACCTCTGTCGTGGTAAGTCCGAATTTGGACTGCTCACCCGAGCTTTTCTCCCACTTTCCGGAGCCCTTGGAGTAAAGACGTACGCGAAGTCCGATTTCAGGGCAGTCTTTGTAATGTGCGGCGCGGTCGATGATCATCTGCAGTTCATCAGGACCTTCCACGACCATCACAACGTTTTTACCCATCGCTTTCGCGATGAAACCCATGTCGATGAATTCCTGGTCCTTGAATCCGTTGCAAACCATCAAGGCGCTATCTTGAAGTTTGTAGCCAAGGGCTGCGATGAATTCTGTTTTACTTCCAACCTCAAGACCGTAGTCGACTTTTCGACCGGCATTGACAATGGCGTCAATGAATTCGCGACGCTGATTGACCTTGAATGGGAAGACGCCCATGTGGCGACCTTTGAAGTTGTTGTCAGCAATCGCATTTTTGAACGAGCGATGCATGCGCTCAAGCTGGCCCTCAATGATTTGGGGGAAGCGAATAATCAGCGGAGCAGTAAGGCCTTTCTTTCGCACCTCTTCCATCACATCCGGTAAAGATACGCTAATGTGTTCCTCGCCAGTCGGATTAGCAACTACGTGGCCTTGATCGTTGATACCAAAATAACCCGCACCCCAACCGTCGATGCCGTAAAGTTCACGGGCTTCTTGAATTTGGCGAATATTCATCTTTTGTGGCGTCCTCACATGAAGGTTGGAGACGATAAATATTAATGAAATAGATTTCTTTCATAAGCCATATGGGACAAATATCAAGTGCAAATTGCGCCTGAGAGCGATAATAAAAAATCCTGACTTTTTTGAAGATTTAGGAATCGGGGAGTCATCGCCTTGAAAATTTCCTCCGGCTGGAGCAAAGGCCTGAAAATATTGACGCCTGAAGGTTTCGACACACGCCCGACCAGGGAGCGTGTGCGTCAGTCTGCCGTCAACATGCTTCAGCCGTGGATACCTGAGGCGCGGGTTTTGGATCTGTTTGCTGGAAGTGGCGCTGTGGGGATTGAGCTCGTCAGTCGCGGTGCGGTCGGAGCGCAGTTTGTGGAGATTTCGCAGCCCGCCACCAAGTGTTTACGTGTAAATATGGCAGAAGCTGAGGCAAGGGCCAGTAAGCAGGGTATTCCGCTTAAGCCCTGGCAACTGTCTACGATGGATGCCCTTCAATTTGTAAAGTCGACCCCCGATAACAGCTTTGAGCTGATCTGGGCGGATCCCCCCTACGAGTTGGTGGACGGGTTTTTGACGGGCTCTGAGGTCGACCTTAGCCGTATTTTGAGCCCGGGCGGAATCTTCGCGCTTGAATCCGGTTTGGATGCCGAGGAGCTCATAGCGTCCTGGGGGCTCGGCTCCGGTCTAATGCTTGAGAAACAGCGCGAGTACGGTGTTTCCCTGATATCAATCTGGCGAAAATCTTAATCATTTGAGACACTAAAGGCTGAATTTCGATGATCCTCCAATGACTTTGAGGTGAACATGTCAGCTGTAGCTCTGTATGCGGGAAGCTTTGATCCAGTTACCATGGGACACATGGACATTATTGTCCGAGCAAGTCGTATCTTTGATCGTTTGGTCATTGGTGTGGGACACAACCCAAAGAAGCCTGGCCTCTTTAGCGATAAAGAACGCATTGAGCTCCTCAAACACTGCTGCAAGGGTTTAAAAAATGTCTCAATTAAGTCTTTCTCTGGTCTGACAGCCGACTTTGCAAAGCGTGAGGGTTGCAGTGTTTTGATTCGGGGTCTTCGTGATGCGCAGGATTTTGGGTATGAGATGCAGATGGCGCATATGAATCATCATTTGGCTGGAACCATCGAGACGGTATTTATGCCGTGTATGCAGCAATACTCTAATATCAGCTCCTCTTTAGTCAAAGAGGTGGCTAGCCTTGGCGGTAAAATTAAAGGACTCGTTCCTCCGCCAGTTGAGGCGGCTCTGCGTAAGAAGCTGAAGTGATGTTTTGGCAAGAGATTGTAATGAGGCAAATACTAAGCAAAGAGAAATGTTTTCTCCTCAGTTTTTATCTCTTTTTTTGTGTGAATCAGTCTTTATCCGCGGCTCAAATTAGCGGACTCACGCCTCGCGACCTGAAGGTAACGCGGGGTGACCAATTGACACTGCGCGTGGCAACAACTGGCGATCAGCCCACGATCGAATGGTGGAGCGAGGGTCGCGTCATTTGCAAATCTGATAGTTGCGTTGTTGACACATCGTCATTTTCCCCAGGCAAGACTGTAATTGATGTTGTAGTTGAGGATGAATCTGGAGTTTCCTTATCTCAAACGTTCGTCAGTGCCATGGACGCGCCACCTTTATACACACCCAAGACATTGACTCCTGATGTCCTCGCTCCGGATGAAACGCCCAAGTCCGTGGCCAAAGGGCAGTGGCTCATCGTAGAGCGCGACGGCGGATTTTCGTTTACTCATCCAGCTCGTCCCAAGGAAATCGTTCAGGTGTCTATGTTCTCTGTCCCGTCGTCAGAAGCCGTCTATACGGTTTCTGCGGGAGGCTTGGGGATTATCCGTCGCATCGGTATGCCAGAGCAGGTGTTATTGTCCGAATCAGCTAAGTTTACCGTCAGTAAGGACGGTCGGTTTGAATTACTTTCTGGGCGGGCATTGTGGCGGTCGCATGCCGAAAGTAATGATGTCACGAATATGCTTGTAGTTGCAGGTGGCGAGGTCCAGGTCAAGGGCTCCTCGTTAGTTGGTTTAGAGGTTGGAAGTCTGACCAAAAATGAAAGTCGAGCGATTATTCAAAATTTTCAGTCGCAGTCTCTGACCGTGAGTTGTCGCGCAAAGGCCAAAGCTGTCCCAGTCGGAATTCGTCGAGCCGGAATGTTGGTGCTAAACAGTGAGTTCATGTGTGTGGGTATGGATCCGGAGGATTTTCGCGGTGATGACTCCTCATCTTGGGTGTCCAAATGGTCTCCGTGGTGGTTCACGGAGCAACTCACTGGCGCTGTTGATCGGTGGCGCAGCGACTATATTTTATTTTCTGACAGACGTACGCTGGCGGAGCGTATTGTTGTCGCCCAAAAATTTAAAGATCAAGCTGACTGTGCCAGTGCCCTGGATGTTTTGAACATTCGTCAAGCCAGTGATAAGAAATCCATGGATCGTTTGAAAATCGTCGGCATGTGCCAGTTCAGCTTGAATATGTTTGGCAAAAGTCTAGGGACGTTTTCCCGGTTAAATGAAATGAAGATTGATCCTCCACAAACGGCGTTCATGATTGGAAAGTCGTATCAAAATCTCAACCGGCATGATCTGGCGCTACATTGGTTTGATCAGGCTTATGCGCGTGATTATCAGCCCCTATCAGAGCTTGGAGTTGCCGCTGTTTTATCTGCTGATGCTATCAAGGATGGGACCCAGAAGCTTCGCTGGTTGGAAGTCACGTGGTGGGCGGAAAAAGAGAGTAAAGTGGCCGCGCGACAGGCTTATGTTGCCTGGTATACGCGCAGACCAAAGGGAGCGGAGGTGTCGGCTGCAGTTTACATGGATAGCCAGGCTGTTCCTCTCAATTCAAAAACGTCAACCCCGCTGCCAATTAAATTAAAGGCGAGTCGAGCTATCAAGACTGCGCTTAATGCTGACTGGTGGACAGAGCGTCCTATAGCGGGGCAATCGAGTTTTAGAGTGCAAGGTTGGCACAACTTTCAGACGCCCATGGCTGCGAGTTTATCGTTTGCATCGACGTCCGAACATGTTCTCGGGGTGGATTTTAAAATTGGAAGTTTTGGCAATAACGGTGACATCGATCGCTGGAATATTTCCACAGGGGCGCGAATGGGTCTTGGTATAGTTGGCGGTGAGTCCCAGAGAGATCGGTACGGCTTTGTTATGGAGGCTCATAGACCAAGTTGGACCGGGTTTTTTGTAAGTCTTCAGTCAGATAAATACTTTGATCCAAGTCCAGGCGGAGCCGACTTGTTCGATCTCGATATGGAGCGCTACACAGGTGAGGTCGACCACAGCCATGTGGACTTAAAGTTTTTTGCTGGCTTCAAGTCTCTAGGCCATCCGCTGGGTTGGTCTTTTAGTCTAGGCTCGGGGTCGGTAGATTATCGAACGCCGGAGATGGGACGCTATGATCACTCCCTTTCTATATTTGATGGGCAATTAATGTGGCAAGCGGCCGATCGATGGAGTTACTCGGTTGAGGGACGATTCAAAAATCGATCGTTTAATGAGGGTGGTTCTGACAGCACTCAAACGTTAAAAGCCGACGCGAAGGCGCGACTTTTTCCCCTTTGGCGATTCTCGTTGTTTGCAGGCTATGAACTGCGCAAAGTTTCTGCAGATATCCTTACGAGTTGGGGGCGGAACTTTTACGGAATGGCAGTACAATCGGATCTGTGACCTGGAGTCGGTTTAATAATCAGACGCTGACGATTAGCGTAATTTTTTAAAAATTATTGACACATTTGAAGCTCTCGCGGAACATGAGAGGACCTTCTTTTTACAAGGATCAATGATGAACTCATGTTTGAAGTTTTTCAATTTGCTAATCATTCTGGTGGCTGTAAATTCTTGCGCCGTTCTCCACAAAACTCAGGTTGGCGATCTAAACGATGATCCGAAGTTTGCGTTGCGTCCGTTTGAGCTGAAAGTTAGCGAAACGGGAGTCGACTTTGAAGAAGCCGGTAAAGTGGCGAAGGCCCTGTCGCGTTCCAAGACAGCGCAAAAAGATATCGACGGCGTGATGGGGATTATTCAGCTGTTTCAGCAGGGTCCTCGCACGGGTGTGCCAGTTTTTTCAGAGTCCTACGCACAAAATATCGTAAATGATCTATATAAAGAGTGTCCATCAGGGCGGGTGACGGGGTTGGTCTCGATTCGCGAAATGCGTAAGTACCCGGTTATTAGCGGAGAAATTGTAAAGATCAAAGGCTACTGCATGCTTCCGAGAAATTCAGCGCAAAAATCAAGTAGTGAGTCAAATGGCTCGCCTAAAACTAAATCAAAATCAAAATCTAAAAAGGAGACGATTTAATGCTGCGTCGTATAATTTCTCAAGGCATGGTCGTGCTAGGGCTCGTATCGTGCGTTCATGTGCAAAGTGTCTCTTTGACTCAAATTCCCGAGAAACGAACCAACAAGGTTACTGCGACAACTGAAAAGTGGATTTTCTTTGCTGCTAATTTTGACAACGATTTCGTTGATAAAATCAGCGAGGATTTAAGAGAAAAATGCTCTGGCGGAAAAGTTCAGGGCATATTAACCAAGGACGAGTATGCCAATTATTTTATTGGCTTAGTCGTTAAGCGCAGAATCACAGCATCCGGATATTGCAGTAAGGCCTAAGGAGGGTGATGTCAGTGAAAAAATTATTTCCTCTTATCGTAGCGCTCTTTTGTGGTGCAAGTTGCATGCATTCCATTCACCAAGTTCACGTCAGTGATTTTGAACCCTATGGATCATTTGAGTCTGGTAAGATTGTGAAGGCTAAGTCAGAGCAATTTGTCATTATGGGTTTTGTCACCGAATCTAATTACGTGGATAAGGCTTATCAAGATCTCCAGGCCAAATGTAAAGATGGCCGCATTCAAGGTATAACAACCCAATACAGTACAAGTTTGGGGTTTTTCAGCTGGACCAACAAGATTTTGATGCAAGGTTTGTGTCTAAGTTGAGATCTGAAACAGTTGTTATCGCCAGTTAAATTTCTAGGGTCGTACTTCCAGCCAAATAATGAGCTTTGAAAACGACTGGGATTCTGTTTTGCCAGTCAAGATGGGTCCGATGATGGGAATGTCAGCGACGGCAAATGGCCGACGAGTCTCCTCTGCCGAGGATGAAAGATTGATGACAGCAGCCAATTTTCTCTCGCCGAAATTTAGGTCTATGGATGATTTTGCCTCGCTAAGGCCGTAAGAGCCGTTTCGTTTTGCCGGTGTTCTTAAAGATATTGAGTAGGGGACTCGCACAGTAAGCCGATTCATGGGGATAAGTTTCATTCGAAGCGATAATCCATGTTGTTTCCAGGCGCTAACGATTGCGTCGGTTCCTGTACGAGACTCGGTCTGTTCTTCGCCTCCCGCGTGAATTTCAATGTCGGTACAAGGGTTGGCTGTGATGATCGGATCACCGATGATTTTGCGATCTTGGGATGAATCCGTCAAATCAGCATCAAAACTGACAAAGGCGTTTTGTTGGGACGGCGTCAACTTGATAGCACTCATGACTCCGTGACCTGTAGATTTTGCCTTTATACTGTTAGCCATCTCGACTGTGGTCAGCACTTGAAATTGTTGTACATCCATAGTCGTTGGAGACGAGCACGAAGAAAGAGTTGGTTTTGTGCTATGGAATCCCAATTTTTTACCCGTCTCGGGTTGTTTGACATGAACATAGATTGTCCTGGATAGCTGCTGTGGTGATTTTATTTCGATAGCAACCATGCCGGATCTGAGTGCAGTTAGCTGCCAACGGTCGTCGTGCTGGTGAATTAGATGGACGATACCTTTACGGCTAATGTGTACTTTTAATGCGCGTTCGAACTTGATATCTCGACTTTCGCCCACGATCATGTGAATTTTCTCGAGATCACCTGCCAAAGATGGTTTGGTTGCAATGATCGCTATCGTAATAAGAGTCTTAAACAAAAGTCTACGAGCCATAGCTAATCCTTGGATGCACAGCGCATGACCGAGTCCGTGTTGTTGCTTTGATATCCTCAACATCAGGTTGTTTCAGATCACTAGGCAATAGATTCAAAGCTAAGCTTTCCAATCCATCCAGCCCTAGTTCTAAAAAGATATTTTGATCACTAGTTTGCAGACGTGCTGGTTTGTGGTTAATCATGCAAGGTCCATCTAAGTCCGTTGTTGACTTTCGTATGAGTTGTACAAGTTGTCCCTTCATGCTTGTGATGCGACCCGGAGTGGTGAAGTCTCGTGCTGGTAAGACCAGGTAAATCCCGGGATCTTGGCTTGATACCCGGGGTTTTTGATTGAGCGCAGGCAATGTCCAGGATGCAACTACAAAGCCTGTAATGAATGCGGCACCAATTGTTAGCACCTTGCCTGGTATGGCTTCAGCGTTCATGGCATGCCTCGCTTTCACAGCTCGAGATCATCATGACAATCAGTTCTTGTGGGGTTATGTCATGTTGTCCCCTAAATGAGGATAGGTCTGGCATTAGGCATGATTTTAGAATGTTGTGATCATAGATCTGCTCTTCTGTGGACGTGATGGCTTCAATGGGACAATCGGTCTTTCGCGAATGATAGACAAGATCTCTGAAGAGTGTCTTTTGTTTAAAGAGTGTACCCTCACCGATCCATAGTGAGATGAGTAGCGATGATAGCCCTGGAAGGAGATTTGCCATCGTTTAGAGCTCTCCAGTTGTTGATATAAGTCTGTATCCATAGTTGGATTCGCCAGCTCTGCTTTTGAAGCGGTCGTAGCGGTAAAGACCGGCCACGGGCAAATCAGATTTGGCCCGTCGACAGGTTTGGGCTCTGATTGTGCTGCTGGGATGCAGCGATAGTTCAATGCGGTGTGTAAGGATTTTGACAGCATTGTCGATACGGAGAGATTCTTCGGGCTCCAAGTGTTTTAGAATCATGCTGACTGATCGGATATTCTCGAGGGCAGCAAGGGCTCGCCCACATCGATGAGCTTCAAACTCCTCGCGGTAGCTATGGGTTTGGAGACGACGGGTTTTGTATGCCATAGAAGCAGCCCAAGAGGTTGCAGCGAACGCAAATGAAATGGAGAGTATCAGGGTTAAGCAGGATGGTAATACAGTGGCCATGATGCTCCTTTATTCATGGTGACTCACAATGTGGCCGCATCAGAGCATGGAAGATGATGAATAGTCCAAAGACATTTGCAGGACTGTGCTGGTGTTGATTTAGTGCCAACCATCGGCAATCAGGCCTAAAGTTTGGGTTTCACAGCTTTCAGTTTCTCGTGCGTTGATGGCTAATTTGCGTGGACAATAAATGCTCCCGGACATAGCTTCATAGATCCATTTTTGGAGGGTATTTTTGTTATGGAAACGATTCGACTGACTGAGACGGTGAAAAAAGGTGGCTGCGCGGCAAAACTTCCAGCGGACGAGCTTCGCGCTGTCCTGGGTGGCCTGAAGCTTAACACAACTCCGGAGCTGATGGTTGGTACCTCAACAATGGATGACGCCTGTGTATGGGATCTTGGTGATGGCCGATGCATGGTTCAGACGTTGGATTTTTTTACGCCCATTGTCGACGATCCTTATGACTTCGGCGCAATTGCTGCCGCGAACTCGATATCTGATGTTTATGCAATGGGCGGGACGCCAAAGACAGCCATGACGATCCTCGCGTTTCCTTCCGCCGCGCTGCCATTAGATCTTTTGAAGCCTCTGATGCAGGGTGCAATCGATAAAATTCACGAGTCTGGATCATCATTAGTGGGTGGGCATAGTATTGATGATGAAACGCTAAAGCTTGGATTTTCCGTGACTGGCTTTGTACCTAAAAACGAAGTTTGGACGAACGCGGAATTAAAGCCTGGGGATGTTTTGATTTTGACAAAACCACTCGGTACGGGAACGATCACGTCGGCCCTGAAATCAAAAAAAGCCTCTCCGGGCTCCATGGATGACGCCATATCAAGTATGAAAACCTTGAATCAAGTGCCTGACTTGCTCAAGGGTCTGGGTGTGCGTGCTGGTACTGACATCACGGGGTTTGGTTTGGCTGGTCATCTCGTTCAGATGGCCCGTGCTAGTGAAGTTTCCGTTGAAATTGACGTCAGATCTCTTCCGACTTTGGAGGGAGCTATAGATTTGCTGAAAGCGGAAGTACTGAATCGAGCTCATCGTACAAATTTACGCTACGTCGAGAAAGAAGTGGATTTTACCAGTACTCCGCAAGAGTATCGCTGGTTAACGCTCGATCCACAGACGTCTGGAGGAATTTTATTTTCGGTTTCAGAGGAACGAGCTCACGAGGCATTGTCAGCCGTTCGACGGAAATTTCCGCGCAGCTCTATTGTCGGAAGGGTTATGAAATCAGTCGATTCCAGGGTTCGATTCACTTGAAGTCAGGGATAGAAGACGCTTTTGAGCAAGGCTTCCCTCGGTGGACATGTTGATGGTCGCGATGATGCTCGCAGTTTGGCGTTTAATAGTTTTGTCGTAGCATTGATCGTAGCGGTGGATCATCAGCAATCGAATGGCATCATGAAACTCACGTCTCTGAACGTGGGTTAAAATCTGCTGGTAAATTTCGCTCTTTATGTGTTTCTTTAGCAGCAGTATTCCGGCCTGAAATTTTGCGTCGTCAGCATCTGACCAGGCTGGCGCATATTCTGCCGCGATGTGTTGCACGCGATCTTCAAAGTCGCGTTCGATTAAAACAATGTCAGAGTTATAAATGTGTTTGCGCAAATGCTGAGGCATTTGGATTGAGCCAATATTTTGCTCAATCTCAACGATTATCGTTGGGTGATGTTTTACTTTGACGTAGGCATTCGCGAGATCGTTTTCGAATTGTTGCTGTGTTGGCTGATTGCTATTGATACTTAGGTGGCCGAGTGCGCTGCCGCGGTGTTTAGCTAAGCCTTCCAAATCGATAACGGGGGCATTCATAGCTACTAGGCGGTGAATAAGTTCTGTTTTGCCAGAACCGGTGCGCCCATTGAGAACGACCAGCTTGTGCTGTGACAGCTCCGTAATATTCTTGAGAACTTGATTACGGTAGGCTTTATAGCCACCTCTGATCAGTATGGGGGTGATGCCTACAACTTCAAGTAGTTTGGCAACAGAGCCACTTCTCATGCCGCCACGCCAGCAATGAAGAGCTAATCGACGCTCGGGTCCAGCTAAGTCTATCAATTGATCCAAAAAGCCGGGAATTTTCTCTGCAACTAGTTCTAGGCCCTGCTGAACAGCTTCGAGTTGGCCCACTTGCTTATAGGTGGTTCCTACATGGGCGCGCTCGTCATTGGTAAATAGGGGTGCATTGATTGCATGAGGCATCGCCCCAAGAGCAAATTCTCCTGGACTACGCAAATCAACAAGTTTCAGTTGACCGCTAGTGATTGCATCAAAATAATCAAAGTAAGACGACACCCAGAAATCCTCTCGACGATTAGTCCAATGATGGCACCACGTCCATTATGACGTCCTCGCCAAACCTGTTTTGAAGTTGGCTACGAACGCCGTTAAAAAGTGTGATTTGAGAGGATGGACAGCCCTGACAGCCCCCACCTAATCGAATGTGAGCGACTCCTGCCTCGTAGGCGTCCAGGCGAGCAAATCCGGAGTGAAACGCAAGCGCCTCAGATACCGGACCCTCCAAGAAAAGAGCGATAGATTGAGCAACCCCGCTAAAGCGTGAGCTGGTTACTGGTTCCTCAAACTTACCCTCGACATTTAGCCCCAGTGCGTCCCTCATGCCCTCTTGAGCCAACTCCATGGTGTCAGCTTCAATCTTACGGCCAGACGGGACATGGTGAGCGAGCCAGCGGCCTTCCGATGTTTTGGAGATAACGACGCTTTGGAGATCTATGCTCATAATGTATTCCTAGTGAGGGCTTTGCCTAAAATTTAAGTGCTCTTGTGGCAAGCCATCTATATAACAGTCTGGTCGACTGCGACCATTGCAAAATAATGGTAGGAAAAATATACTGTAATCAGGGACTTCGATCAATTTTGACCTTTAAAAGGGTGATGTTATGCCGCAAAAATCTGCTGGTGAAAGAGAGCTTCAGGCTATAAGCGGCAAGTTGGAAGAGCTGATGCAGACAGTCCTTCAGCAGTTTGTGGGCTTAAAGCGGGGCCTAGATGGTGCCGACTTCGTGCTTCTAAAGTCCATTGTCGCCGGTGATGAAAAGGTAGACGCCATTGAGCTTGATTTGGATGATCTATCGATGCTGTTCGTGGCGAACCGCGCTCCCATGGGTCCAAGTCTAAGATTCATGTTTGGTGCCATTGATGTTGCCGCGGCGTTGGAGCGTATTGGTGATTGTATCGAATATGTCGCTCGGCACGCGATTGATACCAAAGAGCTAAGAACCGAGTGCGCTGACGGATGGCATTTACTTCAGGATATGACGACTAAGGCCTTTTCAGTTTATGAAAGAGCCATGACGTCCGTCAGTAATCGTGATCCCAAAATTGCCAAAACAGTCCCCGCAATGGATGACCTGGTAGATGCACTGCAGGATCAAGCATACAAGCTTGTGATTGACCGTGTACGAAAAGGTCAGCTTGATGTGGAGATGGGAATTCATCTGATTCTGATGGCAAATAAACTTGAGAGTATTGCGGACATCGCGTGCCACATTGCGCAAATGGTTGTCTACATCGTGGAAGATGAACGCATCAGGCACCAACACGGAGCTCCAAGTCAAAACTTGTAATTTATCACACGCTGAAGGCCTGACGATGTTTTGCTAATTTACCCCAGTCGCTCATTCATTTGGGCAACCGCATCTTCCATCTCAAGTTTGTGCTTTTCAAGATGGTCGTTGATTTTCGTAGCTTGAGCAGAGTCGCCAATAGATAACATCTGAGCGGCTAGAATTCCCGCATTCCAACCATTACCAATGGCTACTGTGGCAACTGGCACTCCCTTCGGCATTTGCACGATAGACCACAACGCGTCTTCACCTTGCATCGCACCAACGGGGCAGGGGACTCCAATCACGGGGAGGGTCGTATGTGCAGCCATCATTCCTGGAAGATGAGCAGCTCCGCCAGCGCCGGCGATAATGACTTTAAGGCCTCTCGATTTCGCGGATCCGCCGTAGGCCATGACTAGGTCTGGAGTTCGATGAGCCGAAACGACGCGTAGCTCATAAGAGATGTCAAATTTATCTAACGCATCGGCAGCCTGCTCCATCCACACCAGATCACTGTCACTTCCCATGACAATTCCGACTAAGGGTGTGTTTTTAGATCCTTTGGATTTTGTTTTTTTGGAGGGTTTCGATTTGGTTTTCATAAAGGACCCTTTTGTGCGGTTTGAGCATTAAGAAATATTTGACGCTGCTCTTCCTGCCAGCGTCCATAGGCCGACTGAACTGCAGATATAACGTCCCCGCGGTTATCTAAGCTGTGGCTTACCGCGTTGAGATGTCCTAATTTTCTGCCAGGCGAAATGCCGCGTTTGCCGTACCAATGCACATGCATGGACTCAGCTCCCCGCGGCGCTTGAGCACAATCTTTTGACGTCACCTCTGCAGGTCCCAGCAAATTTTGCATCATAAAAAATGGTGCGGTATCAGTTCGTCCAAGGCTAAGTCCCAATACAGCACGCCAGTGATTTTCAAATTGGGACACACAGCCCGCATTTTGAGAAAAGTGGCCGCTGTTGTGGACTCTTGGTGCGATCTCGTTTACGAGAAGGTCTCCACTACTTGTCAGAAAAAACTCGACGGCAAATACCCCAACAAGTCCCAAGTTAGCACCGATTTTCTCACAAGCGATTTGGGCTTCCGTTTCAATCTCTTTTTTAATCCCAAGCGATACCGCTGGCCCTGTCACTCGCTCGCATACTCCAGACTTTTGCTCAGTGATCACCAGGGGCCATGTTTTGATGGTGCCATCACGACCTCTAACGGCAATCATCGCCAGTTCTCGATCAAAGCCCACAAAGTCTTCTGCGTAAACATCGATTCGTCGTTTAGTGGCTGTGAGTAGAAAGTCTCCGGCGAGGTCTTGATCCCGTTGCCCGCTGCCGCGCAAAACCAGGACTCCTTTCCCATCGTAACCAAAGGTCGCAAACTTCAGAACAATCGGTTTTGTGAAGTTATGAGTCAGCGAGGCGACGGCGCCTTCCATGTTTTTTTTATCAAGTGGGTAAAATGAGGATGATTTGACCCCGAGGGACTCGAGAAGCTTTTTTTGTTCGAACTTGTTTTGGAGAATTCTAATTGCACCGGTTCGTGGGTAAACTTTCTCGGCAAGACCAGTGGCTTCAAGGGCGTCACAATCAACAAATTCACTTTCGATGATTGCTCCGTCGACCTGGCTCAGGAGGGCGTGAAGATCTTCTCGACTGTCAACATGGCCTCGTACCACGAGGGGAGAAACCTGGCCTGCTGGGCTTGATGAGTCGCCGGTTAAAACCACGGGTCTCAGGCCAAGGGCGTAGGCATCAAGTGCCAGCATGCGTGCAAGCTGCCCATCACCAATGATTCCCCAGCGTTTTTGTCCCGTGATATCAAACATTCAATAAAAACCCCGTTATGGCTACGTTGCTTATCGGCCGCTTGTGATGAATTTACGAACAATGTTGGCCTATGGCAGTTTTAGGGAAATCGGCGATGATTGTCTACCGCTCTTAGTGTAAAATTAACAATAGTTTCCGCCCGCAAAAGGACAACTTCATGACCCTACCAAACTCTGTTGAAGCATTGATTAATGAACGCACCGGCAAATACTTCATCGTTATTGATTGGGACGGCGGAGAAGAGGGAAAGGTTAAAGTTATCAATCCAATTGGTGACATATTGGATGTTCCGACGGTGATTTTCAAAGCTGACGAACCAAAGTCCGTGGTGCAGTCAGAATTCGCATCAAAATTTTCTCCTGAACAGATTTCGCGTCTTGAACGCTGGGAGCAGGAGCGTTTTGCGATCGATGAAAAAAAGCGTCTTGAACGCGCAGCAAGGACGAGTCAGTCCTCGAGCTCCGGGAAGACCTCAATGCCGCGAGCGCGAGCAGGTTCCAGTCGCAGAGACGGTATTATCGACAAGTCCACGTCGTCCGCCGGTCGGCGTCCAACCGTCCAATGGAGTTCTGATAAGTTGGTTTTTTACCGCCATAAGATCGAAGGCCTAAAGCCTAATGATGTGTTTGCAATTGTTGTCGAAGGGCAGGGCACCGTGCAAATGAGTAAGGCGGAATTTCAACGTAAGTTCAACAACATCATTATGAGTCCCGAGTATCGTGGCCATGGTATTTATCGCTATGAGACCATGCCCGAGGAAGCACTGCCATTTTTAGTTAAATGAGACTTTTAGTTATGAGCTTAACCTGAGACGTGATTCTGAGGTTGAGCCAGATTTAAAGACATAAACAACGCAATCATGACCAGTGCGCTTGCCGTGAAAAAAGGTAAGCCGTAGTTGAGTTCAAATAATGCGCCCGCTAATGCGGGACCAGCGACGCGACCAAGTGCGCCCATACTGTGATTGAGTCCTAAAACTCCGCCCTGCTGGTCTGCGGGAGCGGATCTCGAGATTAAACTGGACTGCGACGGATTAAAGATCCCAGTGCCCACCGCTAAAAGAACAGCTGCAAATAACATGTTTTCGTAAACGCCAGTTTTTGCGAGGACTGGGATCATCCCGATGCTAATGCATGTGAGGAGAAGTCCCATCTGAAATAATTTACGCTCACCAAATTTTTTGGTCAGTCGTCCGATAAGGCCGCCCTGCACAATGACAGCCGTTATTCCAACGGCGACCAGAAACCAAGCCGTCAACTTCGCGGCTGCGGCAATGTGCTCAGGGGTATCGCGTCCTTCGATTGGTAGAAAGGAGCGCTCCATGAGAAGTCCCACGATGACTTCAAACATCGCAAACGCCCCTGTGTTGATGAAGCTAATTTTTAAGATTGTCCCGACATTGGGAAGAGCCATGGCTGACTGTAAAGTCTTCAACGAAAATGTGCGGCGGTGATGATTGTCACCAGTGGCACCTTCGACCCGGGTTTCCGGAAGCATGAAGTAAGCCAAAACAAAGTTAATTGCAGCCAAACAGCCCGCAGTAATCGCTGGAGCTTGGGGGCTAAACTGCCCTGCAAATCCGCCAATCGCTGGGCCCAATAAAAAGCCAAGACCAAAGGCTGCGCCGATCAGTCCCATGCCTTTTGCCCGATTCTCAGGAGTCGTCACGTCAGAAATAATCGCTTGAGCGGTTCCGAGATTAGCGTTGCCAAAGCCGGCCAAAATCCTGGCTGCAAATACAGCAGCAAGTGTGCTTGAGAGTCCGAAGATCATGTGCCCAGCACAGCTTGCAGCTACGGAAATCAAAATCACTGGGCGACGGCCAATCTTGTCGGAAAGCCGGCCCCAAAAAGGAGCAAAAAGAAACTGCATCAGAGAGTAGGAAGCCGATAACCAAGCAATGACAGTAGGGCTTGCACCCAGGCTTTGCACATAAAAGCTATTAACAGGAATTACGATGCCAAACCCAAGGAGGTCCAAGAAGATCGTAAAGAATGCTATAACTATCGGACTACGTTGCTTTTTCTGGTTCATCAGCCGGAAATTTCCTGTGGCATTTTTCGCACATTTATGCCAAAACCTACCACCTTCGGCCAAGGCTGGCAATTTGCGGTCGGCATGTTGCTAAAAAATAATATCCTGAATCACTCCGCAAGGAACGTCTGGTTCGATGCCGGTAAGGCCCCTGATTGAATTGGTGAGCTAAAATAATGAGCAATGCCCTGATTGATAAAGAAATAACCAAAAGACGTACATTTGCGATCATCTCCCACCCGGATGCGGGAAAGACGACGACCACAGAAAAGCTTCTGCTTTACGGCGGCGCGATCCAGATGGCTGGTACTGTTAAAGCCAAGCGTGGCAAAAAATTTGCGACGTCTGACTGGATGGAGCTAGAGAAGCAGCGCGGCATCTCGGTGACGAGCTCTGTCATGAACTTTTCCTACGATGGTTGCGAGATCAACTTGATTGACACCCCTGGTCACCAGGACTTTTCTGAAGATACTTATAGAACTTTGACCGCAGTCGACTCGGCTGTGATGTTGATTGATGCAGCCAATGGTGTTGAAAGTCAGACGAAAAAACTCTTTGAAGTTTGCGCCATGCGGAAGACGCCGATCATTGCGTTTATCAACAAAATGGACCGTGAGGGGCGCGAGGCGTTCGACCTGATTGATGAGATCGAGAAGGTGTTGGGAATTCAGTGTTTTGCGGCCACATGGCCCATCGGTATGGGTGCGAATTTTCGCGGCGTTTATGACCGTTTTAAGAAAACATTGCTGGTCTTTGATAAGGGAGCAGACCGCGCCCGGCCAGTGGCCCTAAAGGGCATGGGTGTTGATGATCCAGAACTTGAAAAGGAAATTGGCCCCGAATTGGCGTCACAGCTCCGCGACGAGATTGAAATGCTGGAAGGTGCCGGAGAAGTTTTTGATCGGGAGAAATACCTGCGCGGCGAGCTTTGTCCTGTCTATTTCGGTTCAGCGATGAATAATTTTGGTATTCAAACGCTTCTGGAAGCTCTTATTGAAATCGCTCCGAGACCAATGCCGCGTCCAACCAGGTCCCGTGCGGTTGAGCCAACAGAATCCAAGTTTTCAGGATTTATTTTTAAGATCCAGGCCAACATGGATCCAGCACACCGCGACCGCGTGGCCTTCATGCGGATTGTATCTGGTAAGTTTGAACGCGGTATGAAGGCGTTTCACGTACGTATGAAGCGTGAATTCCGACTGGCGAGACCGACGCAATTTATGGCGCAAGATAGATCGCTCGTGGAAGAGGCTTACGCTGGAGATATTGTCGGTATTCACGACCCTGGAATATTTAAGATCGGAGACACGCTTTCTGAGGGCGAGTCTTTGATCTACACGGGCATTCCTGTTTTCTCGCCCGAAAACTTCGTGCGTGTTCAATTAAAAGATCCTCTTAAGAGTAAGCAGCTCAACAAAGCGTTGGATCAGCTTTCCGAAGAAGGCGCCGTTCAGGTTTTGCGCCCTTTAAACTCCAATGACTTATGGCTTGGTGTTGTTGGAATTTTGCAGTTTGACGTGGTGAAGTACCGTGTAGAAAATGAGTACGGAGTGCGGGTTGATTTCCAAGCTCTCCCTTATTCTGTCGCTCGGTGGGTGCACTGCGACGATGAAAAAATGCTGACTCAGTTTACCCAAGAGCAAAGTCAGTCCCTGTGCCGCGATCAGCGTGGTGACTTGGTTGTGCTCATGGAACAGATTTGGCGCATGAAAGTATTGAATGAGCGTTACCCAAAAGTGACTTATACGGCCACAAGCGAAAACCTTAGTGATGCGGAAGTGGCGCACTAATGGATCGTGCTCCGTCGATTTTTATAAGTCACGGTGCTCCATCCGTATTGACGGAAACCGGTCCTTGGCAGTTAGCGCTGGAGATGATCGGTCGGGACATAAATCCCCGCGCTGTTGTTGTGATGTCGGCACATTGGCGAAGCCGCGCTGGATTTGATGTAGGTTTTCAGTCTCAGTTTGAAACAATTCATGACTTTTCTGGATTTTCTGATGCGCTGCAGCGATTCAAATACCCTGCCAAGGGTCATCAGGACTTGGCTCAGCAATGTGTTGATCTTTTAAATGGTGCAGCTTTTAGTTCAAGTTTGGAACCCTCCAGGGGTCTAGATCACGGTTCTTACGTGCCGCTTCACTTTATGTGGCCTAAGGCTGACGTTCCCGTTGTTCCTGTGGCGATATCCGCTAAGGCAACACCGCAGGACGTGTTTCGTGTGGGCGAAATTTTAGCGCCTTTGCGTCAAGATGGTGTGTTAGTCCTTGGAAGTGGTGGCATGGTCCACAATTTGGGGGCAATCGAGTGGCAGAGGCCGTCAGATAGTTTGCCAGAGACTTGGGCTTCAGAGTTTGAGGATTGGGTGATAAAGGCCTTATCGGACCGAGATTTCTCAGCGCTCTGTGATTTCCGTGATGTGGCGCCTCATGGCAAGGAGGCCCATCCAACCTGGGAACACTTTGCGCCTCTTGTTTTTGCTGCTGGCGCTGCAAGTGCCTGGGGTGAGGAACTTCAGGAGCTTTACCGAGGGTGGGCTTTTGGTAATTTAAGTATGTCGTGTGTTGGATTTGGAGTTAACCATTTAAATTAGACTTGGAGCGCGTCGATGAACTTGTTTCCCGCTAAAAGTAAACACACGGTCATTGGAATGCTGCATCTTCCTCCGCTACCGGGGTCTCCGCAGTATGCAGGAGACTGGAAGAAAGACCTGCAAAAGGTTTTGGATGATGCGAAAGCATTAACCGAGGGCGGCGTTCACGCGCTTATGATGGAAAATTTTGGTGATGTGCCGTTTTTCCCGGGTCGAGTCCCATCTGACGTTGTTGCCTTGATGACTGCTATTGCTTGTGACGTTAAACGAGCAAGTACATTGCCACTTGGAATTAACGTGCTACGTAATGATGGACTCAGCGCTTTATCAATTGCTTTGGCCGCCGAAGCGTCATTTATCAGGGTGAATGTACTCAGTGGTGCGCGCGTCACCGATCAGGGTGTCATTCAAGGTATTGCTCATGAGTTACTCCGAGCAAGATCAAGTCTTGCTGCTGGACACATAAAAATTCTCGCTGATGTTGATGTAAAACACTCAGCACCGCTGGCGCCGCGCCCTGTTGAAGACGAAGTTGAAGACACCGTCAAGCGTGGCTTGGCTGATGCCGTGATCGTATCAGGAGCTGGGACCGGTAAGAGTGTTGATCCGGCAAAGCTCGCCAGGATTGCAAAGGCTGCTTCGGGAGTGCCTGTGCTACTTGGTAGTGGTGTGACTGAA